>NZ_BMAQ01000041.1 GCF_015472005.1 Insulibacter thermoxylanivorax
ACGCCCATGCTGGGCGTACAATTAAGAAGGATCGGCTTTAACGGCCGATCCTTCTTTTATTGTTCATCCTCCAGCGATTGCTCGAGCTCTTTCGCTCGGAGGTATTCTTCTGTCATGCGGTCCCGCTCCCTGCTCTTCTCCTTCAGGCGTTCGATCGCCGGTTGTATGAGACGATCGATCTCCTTCTGAACGGTATAAGCCAGGTCATAGCGGTTGTGCTGTTCCAGGAACTGGCCGATCTCCATCCATGCGTTGTAGCGATCCAGTTCCTCCCGCGTCATCAAACCTCTGACCTGCACACTGCAATGCCTCATCCACGCCACTCCTTCCATCCGACCGATGCTTGCCGCTGCCGATATCCATCGCCCTTATGATGTCAGGCGCTGCTCTTTAGAACCGGGCTTTGCGAATCACAAGGGGGATCCCGCCGATCATATAGAGATATCGAATATCGATCAATTTCTTCAGCAGAGACGCTTTATATCCTTTGAGCTTGCGATTGCCCACTATGGCAATGGCGTTGCGCTTGCCGAGCGAAGCTACGGTACCCTTGCTCTCAAACTTAAATTCCCGCAGTCCTTCGTTGCGAATCGTTGCCACGAGGTTATGGGCTACACTTATCCCTTGCTGCATCGCAATCTGAGCCGTTGGAGGATAGGGCTTGCCCTCGGCATTCATGACGATGGAACAATCCCCTACGACATAGATATTGTCATGACCGGGAACCCGAAGATAGGGATCTACTTGGACACGGCCGCGGACCACATCAAAGCCTGCTTTCTCCAGCAGGCTGTTGCCTCGTATACCGCCCGTCCATACGACGGTGGTGGTCTTAATCTCCTCACCGGTAGCGAGCACGACGCCATCCTGGTAACATTCCTTAATCGGCGTGCCGACGATGAATTCAACCCCATTGTCCTCTAAGGTCTTGCGTGCATACTCAACCAACTCTTGATCGAAGCCCGGAAGAATCGACGGTGCTGCTTCTATGCTGTAGATCTTGGTCCAAGACGGATCTACATCGAACTGTTTGCACAGCTTTGGGATGCGTTCAGCCAGTTCAGCGACAAACTCTATGCCGGTGAATCCGGCCCCGCCTACGACGAAAGTGAGGTATTCCCGGCGGTAAGGCTCTTGTTTGAACTTGGCAAACTGATATTCGATATGCTCGCGGATGAGATTCACACTGTTCAAACTGCGGATATGCATCGCATATTCCTTCATGCCCGGGATGCCGAAGGTCTCCGGCTCTCCTCCTAAACCAATCACTAGGTAATCATAAGAGAGCACCCCTTCATCGAGCACGATCTTGCGCTCATGGGGGCGAATCTCCTTCACGGTGGCTTTGACAAAAACAATCTTAAATTCATCAATGATATTCAGGATATTAATGCGTGCATTCTTGGGGTCATCGGTTCCTGCAGCGGGCATATGAAGATTCGTGGTTATATAATGATAATCATGTTTATTGACAAGCGTGACATCCGCTTCATTATAGTTAAGCTCCTTCTGCAAACGAATAGCCGTGACGATGCCTCCATAACCTGCACCTAATATGACGATTCTAGGCAATCGATTCATGATGATCCCATCCATCTCCTACTTCTACTGTTAGTACATTCTTTCTCTATATCTAATTAACCCCACTTTTTATAATTAATGGATTAGTGAAAAAAAGCACAATCTTATATACTTTTTCATTTTAATAAAGTCATTCAAATTAGATCATATAATTTATTATAAGAAAGTTCAAGTCCTAATTTGGCAGTCTTCGGGCATCAAACAAGCCCCTGCCGCGTCAGGTCTTAGGTCTCCTGACAGCAAACAGAGGCGTGCACGGTTTACACCTTCGTGTACATGATCCCCTAACCATACGTGCATACTAAAGAACAAACCGTAAGCACACTTGCACGAAACAAGAAATTCAACGAAAGGACGATGGCGCATGACCAGCCTGTGCCCGGTATGCAACGGTCTGGAGAACATCACTAAGACATGCCCGCAGTGCCGTGCAGCATCAGAAGATCTCGGCAGGATGAGCGACTGGTTCGGGCCGTATTCCCCATATCGTGAGATCGACGATCTGAAGATGACCAATGGCTGTCTTGATCGAACGAATCACACATGCATCCATATGTGCCAATGTACCGTATGCGGATTAAACTTCTTATGCGAGATCGAGGAATGGCAAAGCCATGAGTTCCGCTAAATTATGCCCCGCGATTCACATTCACTTGCAGGTTGCGGCGCTTGATCTCCGCCAAGAGCAGATTGATAAACTCCCGATCCAATTTCAAATCCACAGCTCGATAATAGGATTCTAATAAATTCTCATTGCTCAGCAATCTCATATTCACCTATCCCCTTACATCTTTCAATCTATCATCGCAGCGCAAGCGCGAAGAGCTTGCGGAGTTCGACATTCCCGCGCAACATTTGTAAATGTTTGGTCGCTCAACCATCATATCATGCCTCTAGAAGAGGAACAACTCCTAATTATCCACAATATTGTGAATGAAACTGTCGATGACTTGTTAGTAAATGTCGTCATTCGTCTAGTATCAAGGATGAATATGTGGAAGAAGTTATTCACACTCTGTGGATAAGAAGCGAATAAAAAATATTTATCACGTTCCGTTCCTCGCTTCACAGAAAGTATTCAATCAAACAAAAAAAGCATCCTCCAGTTGGAAGATGCTTCGAGGTCCTGCGGATGATCTGAGCCAACGATCAGCACTGCTCTGGTACGCCCTGATCTTCCCGCGTGCGGAAAGAGGAACCGCAGCCGCAGGTGGCGATTGCGTTCGGGTTTTCGATTGTAAACCCGCCGCCCATCGCCGATTCCTTGTAGTCAATCGTCACGCCGTACAGATATCTGGCGCTGTCCTCATCAACGACCACCTTTAAGCCGTGTATCTCAAATTCCTTATCTGTCTCAGATTGTTCATCATCGAAGCCCATGCCGTATGAGAATCCGCTGCAGCCGCCGGTTGTCACGCCGACACGCAGAAACATGTTCGGCGTTTCCTGTTCAGCAAGCATGGCTTTGAGTTTCTCGCAAGCTGTTTCACTGATTTGAATCATCGCTTGTTGCACCTCCTTATTTAGAATTATTATAACAACTAAGTCCTGCTTTCCACAAGAGGCCTTGCAGAACGTTCTCAAGTCAGCAGACTATGTTCATTTTGCCTAATATGTTATATAATAAGTTACGTATAGTGACATAAGTTACGATTGTGTACGAAAGGAGCTGACAGTCTGATGAGTGATGTACAAGCAAATTCCAAATACGATGAAGTACTCGAGGTCTTGGATAAGCTGCGCCCCTTCCTGCAAAGAGACGGGGGAGACGTAGAACTGGTCGATGTTGAAGATGGCGTCGTCAAGCTGAAACTCATGGGTGCTTGCGGCAGCTGCCCGAGCTCGACAATCACCCTGAAGGCAGGAATTGAGCGCGCACTGTGCGAAGAAGTAGAAGGCATTCATGAAGTGGTGCAAGTCTACTAATATCAAGCCCTTACCCCAGCCGTTCTCATCGGGGCGGGGCTTTTTTTTGCGTATCAACCAAAAATCCCTGATCCTCAGCTGACCACACTGGCCGGCAAGGATCAGGGTTCTCCCGCTACACTTCACCTGCGCACACTCTCCGAACCTTCCCTCAGGAACTCATCCCAGAATGAGCGATGCGCTGATAAGACACTTCGAAGATCGTCGTCATCGTCTGATAGACCATCTCACAGCCCTGCGCCAACACAGCCATGCTCTGCTCCAGATCTTCGATCCCATTGAGCTTCGTAAAGTGCTTCTTCGTCTGATGAAGATCATCCAACATCTCAACATTCACGTAGTGAATCTCCAAATTGCGTTTCTTGCGCAGAACATTCAGCGGCTCCTGATAGGCGGCTTTGATCTTCTGCAGGCGATCATAGAGATCCTGTACGGAGGGCTCCGTCCTCATCTGCCGCAGAACCGTAAAGAAGGAATACCTTGGTTTCACCCGCTCTGTCCTCAGCATGTACAGCTCATTCATAAAATAGCCGAGCTTATCGAGAATGGAGAATACGCGGACGATGGCATTTTTGTAAAAATAGACGTGTAAGCGATAATCGGCCAACTCACCGGCGTCCATCTCTTCTTCGAACTGCTTATGAACCCGCTTGCTAAACCATGCCGCGGCATATTGGCTCTGCTCCAGCTCATTCAAGGAATCCTTGAAACCTCTGGCCCAGGCCTCAAGGCGGTAGATCGAAGCATGTTCCTCCATGCCGTCGGGGATGCTCGCGCGAAGCTGCCCGCAATATCGATCGATCAAGTGGAAGATCTTCCGGAATTGTTCACTCTGCTCTGCACTCGGCTCTCCAAGCAGACGTCGCAGCAATCGCCTCACCTCATCTAATAAGATCTGAAGCAGTATGTACGGGCCGAATCATCCAAGACTTGTCTCTGCAGTCTGACCGACACGGCGCAGCGCACGTCTGCTCTTCCATACCTCGATGATCATGTAGCATTGGACGGAGAACATCACAGCGATGATCATCGTGTGCAACATCGCTGCGAAGACGTAGACATCCGCATTCTCAAGCGCGAATGTAACCAGTGCTCCGCTTAAGATCTGCAGGATGATGGTGACGAATACAATGTTTCCCGCTCTGCGCATATGGGCCGGCATCTCACGAGCGCGAAGCGTCCAGACGGTAACCCACGCGATCAAGATGAACAGAATCAACGCGCTTAACCGGTGTATGAACACGATGCCTGCTGCTCCCGTCAGTTCGGGGATCCACTCTCCGTTGCACAGCGGCCAGCCCGTGCAGCCTGCGAAGGACTCGGTATGCCGCACATAGGCGCCAAGATAGACGACGACATAACAGAAGATCGCCGAGATCCACAGCAAGGCATAGTACCCGCTGCTGTAGCGGAAGTTCTCGGACTCTCCCGCGTCCGTCTCGGATCTGCCAACCGCTTTGACGAGCAGATACGTACATGCAAAGGCGATCAGCGAGAACCCGAAATGAAGCGCCAAGACAGCGTCTGACTGCGGCTGTACGACGGCCATCGCGCCGAGGATCGCTTGCAAAACGGTAAAGAAGAGCGAACTTCCTGCATAGATGACCGCTTCCTTGTTCTCCCGCATATAGCGCCATACCAGCACGAAGGCCGCCGCGACGATGATCCCCACAATCCCCGAGATCAGGCGATGGTTGTACTCTAGGAAGGATTCAACGGTATAAGCCGGGATGAACTTGCCATTACACAGCGGCCAGTCGGTGCCGCAGCCCCGGCCGGCATCCATCTTCGTCACGGCTACGCCAGCGATCAGGACGAAGAACATGCCGATACACGATAGAAGCGATACATTCCTGACTATACGGTTCAAGACTTCCTGCACCTCTACTTCCTAAGTGTGTTCCGCTATCATTATATCGCTTACAATGTGACAATTTCCACGTCCATACGAGAAAGATGTGAACAAGTTTTGACATTCGCATGGACCTCAGGAAATTCTCGATCTTCGGGAAACTCCCTATCAGTGCATATCTGCATCAGCGGAATCTCTTCGGCACGAAGGCGAGCAGTCTCACGAGCACCTTCTGCACACGGTCAGGAATGTAACCGAGATCTTCATCGTTAACCAACTGGAACTTCAGGATCAACAGGATATAACCGACACCAAGTACGAAGCTGACGATCGAAGCGATGACCATATCGTTCAGTCTAACCAGCGGCGTAGCGATCAGCATGCTCAGAAGTTCATGCAGGCCGTAGCCGAGCAGGGCCAGCACGGCTGTCGAGACGAACAGCAGCACCCACTGCTTCATCGTAAAGATCGAGAATCGCACCATCTTCCGCAAGACATATCGATATAGCGTGAAGATGAAGGCGAAGGTCAGCATCGTCGCGCCGACGATCCCATAGATCCCGAACAACTGAGCAAGCAGGATGCTTGTGACCAATTTCACGATGATGCCGAGGATTACGATCCGCATGGTAAGATAAGTCTTGCCAAGTCCTGTCAAGATCGATCCCGTGGTCATCATCATGACTTGGAACAGCGTACTTGCCACAAGCATGGCGATGATGTCCGATCCCTCTGTATCCCCGAATAGAAATCCATTGAACGAAGGAGCTGCCGCACAGAGCATCAGCACGATCGGCAGCGCCGTTAAGATCGTCACCTTCAGCGCCAGGACGCTCTGTGTCCGCACCCTCTCCATATCGCGCTGCGCATAGGCGGAGCTGACGACAGGCAGGATCGTCTGGCCGACGGCGATCGCCAGGACAGGTGCGATGCCGGCAAAGGACTGAGCGCGTCCCGATAAGATCCCGAGGGTCTCCTTGGCCGCCTCATAGCCGATGCTGCCTTCCAACAAACCGATCGTAATCGAGGAGTCGATGAAGTAGATCATCGGCACATTGAGCGAGACGAAACAGATCGGAATCGCAAGCTGGAAGATCCGGCGATAGATCGCCCGCGTCGATTGGCGGTAGTAAAACTGTTCTTGTTCATACAAGGGCTTGTCCTGCTTGCGGCTGCGCAGCCAATACCAGAGCATCACGCATAACGCGCCGATCGCTCCTGCCACGCCGCCGAAAGAAGCGCCGGCTGCAGCTGTGGCCTGATCATAGCCGAGCCATATGAGGATGCCGGCTAAAGAAACAGCGGTGATGACGCGCAGGATCTGCTCGATGATCTGGGACATCCCCTGCGCCATCATGATCTGCCGGCCTTGATAATAGCCCCTCATCACGGCGATCAGCGGAAAGATCAGCATCGCCGGAGCTAACGTGCGAATCGCCAGAGCTGCGTCCCGGTCCTTCGTGATGTACTCCGCGTAATATGGAGCGATGATGAACAGGAATATCGTCATGACAAGGCCTGCGGTAAACGCAAACTTCGCCGCCGCACGGAAGATATCCAGGGCTTCCCGGTGCCGCCCGAGCGCCGTACGGTCGGAGATCAGCTTGCTCAGAGCACTTGGAATCCCAGCTGTTGCGATGACCAGCAAGGCGGAATAAATATTATATGCGATTCCATAGGTTGCCATCCCTGCGTCGCCGAGCAGATACTGCAGCGGGACCCGTTGGATGAGCCCTAAGAATCTAGCGACGAAAGCCGCCAACGCTAAGATCATCGTACCCCTTAGCAGTGATTGGCGGACCGATGCTGCTTCATTATCCAATGCTAGAACTCCCCTTCACGGTCTCCCTTATGAAAGAACAACTTGGCGCAGGATATGAGCAACTCCGTCTTCATTGTTCGACAGGGTAACCATATCAGCTGCTTCTTTGACTTCATCTTGAGCATTGCCCATGGCGATACCCAGACCTGCTTCACGAATCATCGCGAGATCATTTAGACTATCGCCTACAGCGATGATCTGCGACATCTCGTATCCGAGCCGCTCGCATAAGATTGCCAGTCCGGCAGCCTTATTCACGCCCCGCGGGTTAAACTCAAGATTATAAGGATGAGAATTCGTGATTTCGAAGCGTCCCATATCTTCCGCACGTTGACGCAGCTCAGTAAGCAGTTCAACATTCTCTGTATAGACGCCGAATTTCAACCATTGTTCCGCATAAGGATCTTCACTCCAGGTGTCTTTGTTAAACACTTGTTCGGTGGTAGATCCCCAGTACCAAACATCATGTTGCAGCGCCCAATTGCGCAATTCTTCGACAAGGTCTGCATCCATCGTGATGCGTGTAATCAGCTTCTCCCGATGTTCCCAAACTTCGCTGCCATTGGCAGCAACGATGGGCAGCTCGATCTGGATCTCATCGATATAAGGCGATACGTTATAGATTCCCCGTCCCGTGGACAAGCAGACCGTCACGCCCAGTTGACTGCACTCACGGATCACTTGCAGATTTGCCGCACTGATCTGTGATTGCTCATTCAACAGCGTACCATCCATGTCCAGTGCGATCATTTTGTATCTGGTCATCTATTCCACTCCTATTGAAGTTCCATGATTGATTATTCTGTCGGCTCACTCCGCAGTCCGATCTTCTGATCATAAGCGTCGAATATTGCCCGGGCAATAGGCGCCGCTCCATATGCTCCATAACCGCCTTCCGGCACCACGACGGCCACGGCCAGTTTAGGCTGATCAGCCGGTGCATAGGCAATGAACACCGCATTGTCCACGATCTCTCCGCCGTAGACCTGCTGCTGGGAGGTTCCGGTCTTTGCTGCAACCTCATACGGGAAATCCTCAAATCCCGTAGTGAACACCCTCAACATCCCGCGATGGACAATATCCCAGTATTCGTCCTTAACATCGACTACATTCAAGATTTCCGGCCCCTCGAACTGTTCGACGATCGAGCCGTCAGGAGCGACAACTTTCTCGACGAATTGCGGCTTTACCCGCTGACCGCGAGTCGCTAAGGTCGTTACATATTGGGCCAGCTGCATCGTTGTATACTTCGCCTGTTGTCCCCACGATGCTCTGACGAGAGCGGACAAGGTGCTGGCATTTTTGGCCTCGTGGTAGTAATCCTTCACCCCGGGGTTCTCATTCGGCAGGCCGCTGCCGGTGGACACCCCTAAACCGAACTGCGCCATCCAGTGATCCCAGATCTCGAGACCATCCTCACGCTTCGCCAAGCGTTCCCCGATCATCGCTGACATGAAGGTGTTGGAAGATACGCGGATCGCATCTTCGGCGTTGATGCGTCCATAGCGGGCTCTGTTGGAGTTGGTGATGCGTGTTCGATCTCGGCCGAAGTAGTATTCTCCTGTATCGTAATAGTACTCGTTCGGAGTGAACAACCCTTCCTGAAGGCCGATTAACACGGACAACGGCTTAATCGTGGAACCCAGATATACAAGAGACGTCGGGTGTTTCTTGCGCTCTTCATCATCCTCGTAGTTCGGGTAGGATTCACGAATCGTTCCGTTCTTGAAGAAGTACTGATACTTCTCGTAGTTTTCCGTCGAGATCCACCCGCCGCGCCATATGTTCGGATCATAGTCCGGATAACTGACCATGGCAACAACTTTGCCGGTATCCACTTCCATGGCAACTGCGTATCCCGTTGTAGCTTGTGCGCCTTTGCCGTAGGTGCGAGGGTTCAGGTCCGGCTGTTTCATAAACGCTATATGATCTTCTATGGCCTGTTCGGCAGCAAGCTGAACGTCGATATCGATCGTCAGATACACATCGCTGCCCTTAGTCGGCGCTTGCACCGTCACTTCACTGGTGATATTGCCTTGAGAATCCACCGTATACGTGCGATAGCCGTTCTTACCGCGCAGGTGTTTTTGATAGGCAAATTCGATGCCGTCTAAACCGACATTCTCATTCGGTAAGTACTCATAGGTGAGATCCGGATCCTTATAGATGTTCAGATAGGAATCCGGGAGGTTGCTGGCGGTGGAGAACTGCCGCAGGTAGCCGACGAGCTGCACGGCGATGCCAGTTTCGCCGTCATCTTCCAGCACATAGTTGCGGATGCTCTCTTCCATGATCTCGAAGCCCGGGAATTCATCCCGATGTTCGACAAAATAAGCGATCTCCCCATCGCTGAGATCCGTCTTGATCCGTCGCGGCACCCAGGAATAATTGTGCGGTTCGCGCCGCTTGCCGTCATACCCGTACCATGCATCCATCCGCTCCATGATCTCCTCGGCGGTCAGCTGTTCTTCGGGATCCTCGCCGTAAGTGCGGAAGACTTCCGCCAGCTTCTCCGCCATGCTGATCAGCTTCTCCGGACTCTCATTGTTCAAGCGGTAATATAAGGTCTGAGTCGAGGTCGAATAAGCGATTGGCCTGCCCTCTCGGTCGAGAATATTGCCGCGAATCGGCGGGATCGTATTGGTCTTCAGTTCATTCTGCATCTCCTTCGCCGCGTAGGACTCCCCCTCTACCAGCTGTAGGAATGCCAAACGCACGATAAGTACAGAGAACAAGATAAAGGTCAAGAAGAAAAAGATGTTCAATCGAAAGGCGAAGCTCCGCTTCTTAATAATCTGCAGCTTCTGCGGGTCTTGATTTGCCGGTCCGCTCATTCAACCACCTCCCAGCCTGACATTTGTAACGTACTGTATCAATACTGGCGAATTTATTGATGACTTGCGTAATCATGACATACGAGCTGCGTCGGATGCTGACAAGCGGTGCCCATGATTCACGCTGCATTTACCGCTGATAAGCTGCACATCATGATCCGCTTGCTGCGCTTATGACTCACTTACTGCATAGCCTGTAATCTTAGGAAACTCCTGTGTCAACAAGCTCAAGCAGCGACCAGATCCCTTCACCTTGTTGATAATCATAACGCTTGATGCGAATCGCCTGAATTCCGACTTGGGCAGGAGCCCACAGATCATTCGTCTCATGATCGCCGATATAGAGGACCTTCGCAGGATCCAGCCCCGTAATCTCCAGCGTATGCCGGAAAATGCGCGGATCAGGCTTCTCATAGCCCGCCAAAGTCGATACGACGATCGGATCGAAGAAGCGATCCACGCCTTTGGCAGCGAGAATATCCGGCAAGGTAGGCGCAAAATTCGACACAACCGCCATCTTAAAGCCCTTGTCCTGCAATGCCTCAAGGGCTGGGATCACATCATCGAACAGGATGTAATGATCAGGCGAAATATATAACTCGTACAACTCGTGACACATGCGAAGCGCGAGCGACTCGTCCAGGAAGGCCCACAACCCCAATCTCTCCAGGACATAACGATAGAAGCGGACCCAGTATGCCCGGTCCGATTCCGGCGAACAAGCGGTATAAGAATCCGGCTTCCAGCCGTAATACACATTCGTGAAAGCATCGTTCAATGCCTCGATGATCCGCTCCTCGCTCACGTTGAACGAGCGGTCAGCCAAGTAGGCGGCGAACAACTTCTGCGTCTCCGGGATCGTGATCAGGGTATCGCCCGCATCGAACCACACGGCCTCAAACGAATCTAAGGAAGGAATCGGCGTCTTGCTTAAGAAACGGCTTGTTTGGTTGTCCATGGTTTGACTCATTGCGATGCTCCTTGTGCCGTCTCAATATAAGACCGAATCGCATCGGTGATCGTCACTTCCCCAAGCTTCACGCCATGGAAGTACACCGTGACTTTGTCCGAGCCGATGGCTCCCGTAATCTTGATGCTCTTACTTACTACGGTGAAGCTGCCATCCTCTTCGATCGTATATTCGGCATCCTCTGCCTCGCCCGTCATGGCTTGAAATGCTGCGTCTAAGGAGTATTCAGCCACCGAATCCACAGCCTCTCTAATCGGTTCGTAATTCAGACCATACAGTACAAGTCCTGCGATAATCGCTGCTACGAGCAGCCATTTGACGATGGCTTTGACCACTTTGATGATAATCACCAGCACGACGGCAGCGATCAAGATGATCCACCATTTCTCCTGGACAAAAGCCATCAGATGTTCAATAGCAAAATCCATGACATCCTCCCACCACAATTGTTGGATCAATGGATCGATGATCGGCGTGATCATGGGCATGATCAGTGCCGCTGTTGATCGATCACAGTTGATCACTGATTGACCGTTGGTCATGCAAATCTTGGATTGTTCCTACATGATTCCAACTTAGACTCTATTATAGCGCAAAACCCGGTCTTGCGAAATGCAGAAGCCATAGACCCGGAGCATAGCGTATTTGGCTTGCGGAAATATCACTGCTCTAGGTTAACGTACACACGACATCTCTCCATACCTACATATGATGTATCGTCGATTCGATCTTGTGCTTGGAAAGAGGGGTGAACGATATGTCAGCAGGCAAAGAAGCTTATCCATTCTACACGTCAACTGCTGTAATTCTTGTTCTCTACATCTTGCTTGTCATCATCTTGCGCACGTTCTAACCTAACATTCACAGCTGATCCTGACATATTGATCCTTATGTCTGTCGGAGCGCGCAGCATTCAACAAGCGCCGCCTCCGGCGCTTGTTGAATAACTCTTACAAGATGCAAGGCCTCCTGGAATCAGGTATACTCTATGAAGATAGGACCATGATATACCATGAGGTTTACGAGATCTCTAAGGCCTGCATCTTGGAGGAGATTCGCTATGACGCTTCCGCTTATGATTATCGTCGAAGGCAAAAACGACAAAAAACGTCTTCGCAAACTTCTGTCCAGCGAAATCGAGATCCTGTGTACTTACGGGACTCCAGGAACAGACCGATTGGAGCAGATCAAACGGATCGGCTCCCGCTACCATGTCTTCATCTTCACGGACAACGATGCCTCGGGCAGGAAGATTCGCGCGATGCTCAGCGAGACCTTCCTCGATGCCGAACATATCTACACGAAGAGAGGCTATGCAGGCGTCGAAGGCACTCCCGATGAGTACCTGATTCAACAACTCGAAAAAGCCGGCCTGGAATCCTACATCATCTACCCGACTACCACTGCATTTCCCGAACTCGAGGGATGATATATTTCGATGACATAAGCTCTATATTCAGGAGCATGACCTGAGGTGAACGCATCACCTGGCATGATGAAAGCACCTGCACAATTAAAGGGCTGTCCAGCAAGTCAGCCATGACTGACATGACTGACTGATGGGCAGCCCCGCGCGTTTACCCTGCGCATCCCCCGCACATATGAAATTTGCTTATCCGTACGCGCACTCAGAGACAACAGGATCTGTCGTCTCACTTACTTCGTCCTGTCACGACACAGCTGAGACAACATGTTTTGTCGTTTCGCGCGCCTTTCCTATCCCCACGCAGCTTAGACAACAACAATTGTCGTCTCACGCCTCGTCTCGGTCATTCTGCATGCTGAATCGACAGTTTCTGTTGTCTCACCCGCCTTTCCGCCTGCATGCGCATTGAATCGACAGTTTCTGTCGTCTCACGCACCCACTCCACCTCCGCGAAGGCTGAGTCAACACTTTCTGTTGACTCGCACGCAGTTCCTGACTCAACAAGCCTGAATCAACAGAGTCTGTTGTCTCAACCACCGCCGCCGCCTCTTCGTACGCTGAATCGACACATTCGATCGTCTCACTTCGCGTAGCACATCCTTATCGGCTGAATAGACAGTTCTTGTCATCACACCCGTCCGCTCATTCACAAAAGGATCTTAATGCTGCAGGATATAGTTCATCGCCCGCTCATCGAGTTCGTACCATCTGATTTTCAGTCGACCAGAACCCGCGGCTTTGATTAATTTTTTCTCCAACAGGCCTTTTAAGACTTTCCTGCAGGTTACTTCACCAAGTTGTAAACACAGCTGAGCATCCTCATTTCGAAATGGCCTGTTTAACCATAGTGCGTATCGAAGGAGTTCTCTTTCATATACACTTAATTCGTTAATCATCGATTCGTTGGTATAAGAATATCGGCCCAGCAGTTCATAAACAGCCCGTTGACAATCCCGGGCGCTTCCCCAATTCATCCCAGCTAAAAGGGATATACTTATATCCATACAACGCTAACGTGCGAATACGCATGCGCTCGAATGCAAAACGATCACGCGTGATGTTCTCAGCATGAGCGATATATCCCTCACTTTCAAAAGCAATTCTTAAGGGGCTCATAGCATGAATCTACATAGATGGTCACACCTGAAGTGCTTCTCAGCGGGAATTCTAATATAAATCCTTCGAAAGTTTGAAAAACAGGCCATAACGCTTCTCGAAACATTTTCTTCTCACCGATCAAATCTTGCAGGAGTCTTTCCTTCCGATTGCCTCGAGCCGTCTCAATCTGACTTTGCAAGAATAAATCCCACTCTCGTTCAAACCTCATTCTCAATCCCTTCCTTATCAAAAAAATAACGCCTCTAACCCTTGATCGGATTAGAGGCGTGCTTCGCCATAACGATGAACAAATTATATTCCTTTAGTGTTATATATATTATTTTCCGTCAAAAATGCAATGGATTCATCCAAAATTTGTGTGCTGAGACGATCGTTCTTGTCGTTTCGCTCATCGTTGCGGCTTCTGCTTATGCTGAGTCATTAGGATTTGTCGTCTCAGCTGCATTTCCGCCCACGCAAAGTCTGAGTCAACAGTTTCTGTTGTCTTATATGCCGATTCCGCTTCATCACACGCTGAGTCAACACTTTCTGTTGTCTCACCCGCCATTCCGCCTGCGTGCGCATTGAATCGACAGTTTCTGTCGTCTCACGCACCCATTCCGCCTCCGCGAAGCCTAAATCAACACTTTCTGTCGTCTCACACGCAGTTCCTGCCTCGACGTGCTTGAATCAACAGAGTCTGTCGTCTCACAATTCCGCGGTTTCAATCCTTTACTTCGCCAAAGAAACCATATCCTCTATAATCTCTGCGATAAAATCATCCCGCGTTTCCGGACTGAAGAGAAGCGGTACATTCGGCGAGTAGGTCTTGCGAATATTCCCATTGCCATCGATCAAGGTATAAATATTCGCATGGATGAAGTCGCCTTCCCCGCTCGGGATGACCTCCACACCATATTGGCGGGACACTTCCCGGACCATGTCCACATCGTCATGTCTTAGGAAATACCATCCTTCCAGATCAGCCTGCATGCTTGCGCTGTATTCCAGCAGATGTTCTGTCGTATCGCGCTCCGGGTCGAAAGTGATCGACATGATGAGCGCACCGTCGCCGAACACCCCTGCTTTCTTCAGCCCTTCCTGCACTTCATACAACATATAGTTGGTCGGTGAACACACATCCGGGCAATGAGCGAAATAGAAATAAACCAATCTCGCCTTCCCTGCAGTGTTTTCCAGGGAAACCTCGTTCCCCTCCAGATCATACATGCTGAATGCCGGAGCTGGCCCTTCATTAGGCAGCTTCGAACCAAAACTCACGCGGCTCAGCAGAAAATATGCGATAACTGCCACGATCACAACAGCAACGGCAAGCGGTATCCAATATTTCCAATTGTTGCGTGCAGTCTGCATAGGTCACTCACCCTTTCACGGTATCGATGATCATTACCAACATAACGATCGGTAAATATTGAATGGAGAACAAAAATGCCTGTTTCGCCCACTTCGTCTCATCCTGACCTCGAACCCCGCGAATGCACAATACGAGCCACATCAAGCCGAGGATGGTCGAGACGATGAGGAATATGTAGCCCACATATCCGTAATAGAACAGCAAGATTCCAGATGGAATGAGCAATGCAACATAAGGGATCATCTGCCATTGGGTGCGGCGCACGCCCTTCACCACCGGCAGCAGCGGAAACCCTGCCGCGCGATATTCATCCTTGCGTCGAATCCCCAGCGCCCAGAAGTGCGGCGGTTGCCACAAGAACAGGATCACGAACAAGAGGATGGCTCCCATATCGATCACACCTTCGATCGAACAATAACCGATCACAGGAGGCATCGCGCCCGAGATCGCTCCGACCGAGGTCGACCAGGTTGAAGTCCGCTTCAGCCACAGAGTGTAGACGATTACATAGACGAACATGCCGACAAGTGCAAGCATGACTGTAGTGAGATTGGTGAAGATGATGAACACCGCCAGTCCCAAGATGCCAAGTGCGGCGCCGTACCAGAATACGATCTTGGGATGAATGCGTCCGGCCGGCAAGGCACGATTCTTCGTGCGATTCATCTTCATATCATATTCGCGATCTAAGAGATTATTAAAAACACAGGATGAGGCCATGACCAGCGTCGTCCCGATCAGTACCCATATCATCAGAAACCAATCGATATTCCATCTGGAAGCCAGCCAGAAACCGCCGAATGTCGCCACTAGATTAGAACGCAGAATCCCGGGCTTCGTCAGCGTGATGAAGTCTCTCCAAGTAACCTGCGGTACTGCCGATACTTCCGACAAGATACGTTCCTCCTTAATATAATCTCCAAGTTTCCCCCGCTCATAATCCAACATCGATACGATTAAAGGCGTATTTTGTCATTGACAATCTCGTCCTACTATCATATCAACCACTATTTTGTTTGACAACTTCAACGGCACATTGTTCAAGATATTGTCGGAACTGCGGTATGCTAACCGTTAAAAGTCTCACAGAAAAGATCGTTGCCCAAAAATGGGCGCCTGTAACATTCACAACATCAGCCCAGCCGCAATACATTAAGAATGCAGATAATCGCCTAAGGCCGAAAAAACATGTGAGATGAGGAGGAATAACTTGATATGGATTATCAAGCGAAACCGATGATGGGCGGCTATGGTGCCTACGGACAGCCGATGATGGGTCAGAACTACCAGATGCAGATGCATCAACAGCAGCCTATCCCGGCAGGAGCACCTGGTTTCTCTGCTCAGCAGCCAGCGGGAGGCGTGCAGCTCCCCGGACAGCTGCCGCTGGAACAATCTTTTATTGAGAATATCCTGCGTTTAAACCTTGGCAAGGTCGCAACCATCTATATGACCTTCGAGAACAACTCGGAGTGGAATGCCAAGATCTTCAAAGGGGTATTGGAAGCCGCCGGGCGCGATCATATCATCATCAGCGATCCGCGTACCGGGATGAGGTATCTGCTCCTCATGGTGAATCTCGATTATATCACCTTCGATGAAGAGTTAAATTATTTCTAAGTTCAAACCCATCCCCTTCCCGCTTCACCGCTGTGGCTCCAAGATCGAAATTGGTCAAACAGCGGTTCTTCCTTCCTAATATGATGTTCTGCATGAAAGACGTACCGGATCTTATGGTAGAATAAAACGAAGCTAGGCGAAAGAGCGAGGGAGGTGACAAGGGTGGATACTGCTACCCATGCTGCAGTCGGTGTCGGCCTTGCCGGATTATCCCATATCGATCCTGTGGTCGCTGCTGACCCGAAGCTGGCAGTCGCTGTCTTCATCGGCACCGTTGCCGGCTCACAAGCTCCCGATCTCGATACGCTGCTCAGGCTGAAGAGCAACGCGTTATATATTCGCCATCACCGCGGGATCTCGCATTCGATCCCGGCCATTGTCCTATGGACGATCCTGATCAGCTGTGCTGCGGCTGCGATTACCGATACGGAATACCTTGGGCATCTTCTGCTCTGGACCTTCATCGCCGTATGTATCCACGTATGGCAAGATCTATTCAACGCATACGGTACCCAGGCTCTCGCCCCCTTCTATCGACGGTGGATCGCCTGGAACATTATCCACATCTTCGATCCATTTATTTTCACCGCACATCTGGTCACCATCCTGCTCTGGATCTTACATGTGCAGCCGCCGCAGATTCTTTTTACGTGCTTATATATCATCATTGTTTGTTACTATATCTGGCGTACCGCTGCCCGAGCCTGCCTGAAGCACAAGTTGCTCCGTTCAGATCCCGATCTGAAACCGCAGGACCGTTACGATCTCTTCCCGACATACAAGATCGGCGTCTGGAACGTCATCAAGACCCGGGCCGGCGAGGCAAGCTTCCGCATCGGGGA
Source organism: Insulibacter thermoxylanivorax (assembly GCF_015472005.1). NCBI lineage: Bacteria > Bacillati > Bacillota > Bacilli > Caryophanales > Paenibacillaceae > Insulibacter > Insulibacter thermoxylanivorax. Next base: position 17,347 of record NZ_BMAQ01000041.1, read on the forward strand.
ATGGAAGAAGCGCAGATTCATATGGGTGGATGAACTGCGATGCCAGCGTCATCCGGCCATCGAGGCATCGAAGGAACTGGAAGATGTGCAAGCGCTGCTGAACCTCACTGACTTCGCTTGTCCAAAATGCATCGAGCATGACTGGGGATATGAAGTCCGGTGGACGGACATCCGCTACCTGCATCGCAAGCAGTATCCCTTCGTGGCGATTGCACTGTTCGATCATGAACTTCAGCCGCTGAATTCCTATGTCGGCTGGTTAAGTGATGAGAAACTTGAGAAAAAACTTCGTCTCAAACCACAAGAGCGATGACTCAAACCCAAAGTACCTGATCACTAAAGCACACAAAAACAGGGCTGCCTCTGGAATACAAACTCCAGGGACAGCCCTTTCATGTATCATCCTGCTCTGCAATTATCGTCCTTGTGTACCAGATAACGCTTGCTCTGCGATTTGCACCAAGCGGCGTGTGATGTGTCCACCAATCGCCCCCGTATCACGGGTTGCCATGTAGCCCATGTATCCATCTTGCGGAATCTGGATACCCAGCTCTTGTGCAACTTCGTACTTCAATTGATCCAGTGCTTGACTAGCTTGCGGGACGACCAGTGTGTTACTGCTGCGAGATTGACCTCTTGCCATTGCTTGAAGCACTCCTTTCAATCTGCACTGATGATTGTAGCAAGCTTGCAAAGTTAGTATGATACATTGAGAAGATAATATTCATCCGAGAAGGAATATTCCAAGGTGAAAGGAGGCTTAGCCCCCGTGAACAAAGGGCTGGCTTTATACTTCGCTGTCATGGGCACCGTGCTTCTCACAGCAGCTGCAGGATCTCTTAGTTTTCGCATGCCTTGGCTCAGCATCACGCTGTTCGTGCTTACTCTGCTCCATATCGGGCTCGGTTTCGTGGTGAAAGCGCGGCTTCGCAAGAAAAATACATAACTAGATGACGAAGCCCATCTTCTCTTTCACGGTGCGAAGCATCTCTTCTGCCGCCTCAGAAGCACGTTCCGCACCGCGCCGCAGCACGTCTTCCAGTTCCCCCGAACTGCGGATCTCGCGATAACGCTCTTGGATCGGCGCCAGCGTGTTCACCACATGCTCTGCCAGATCCTTCTTGAAATCCCCGTATCCTTTGCCCTCATAGTGTGCCTCGATCTCAGGGATGCTCATCCCTGAACAATGGGTATAGATGCTGATTAAATTGCTGATCTCCGGTTTATTTTCCGGATCATATTTGACCTCGCGTCCAGAGTCTGTTTGGGCGCGCCGGATTTTCTTGCGGATCACATCCGGTTCATCCAGCATCGCGATATAGCTGTTTGGGTTAGGATTGCTCTTGCTCATCTTCTTAGAAGCATCGTCCAAGGACATGATCCTTGCTCCAACTTTCGGAATATAGGGTTCCGGAAGCTTGAAGGTCTCGCCGAAGCGCGCATTAAATCTCTCCGCCAGATCCCTCGTCAGCTCCAGATGCTGTTTCTGATCGTCGCCGACGGGTACCAGATCCGCATTGTAGATCAGGATATCCGCCGCCATCAAGGCAGGATAGACGAATAGCCCCGCGCCGATCGATTCCTTGCCTGCGGATTTCTCCTTAAATTGGGTCATGCGCTCCAGCTCACCCATATAAGTCAAAGTCGTGAGCAGCCACCCCAGCTCTGCGTGAGCAGGGACATGGGATTGCAGATACACATTCGCATGATTCGGGTCGATGCCCGCTGCGATGAACAGCGCTGCCACCGTCTTGGTCTGTTCCCTCAGCAGCTCGGGATCCTGCGGGACGGTGATCGCATGCAAGTCCACGACCATAAAGTAACATTCATGTTCATGCTGCAGTTTAACGAAGTTTTGCAGGGCGCCGATATAATTGCCCAGGGTGAGTTGTCCGCTCGGTTGAATACCAGACAGAACTCTCGCCATATTCATCCATCTCCTTCTGTTATTTTCTGGTGTGCCCATCATTGCTCAGATACGATGATTAGGTGCAAAGATTAGATCCAATGATCAGATACAAAAAAGACCTCTCGTCAAGGGACGAGAGGCCGTGGTACCACCCTTATTCACAGCGACGCATGTACGGTACTGCAACCGATACAACCAGCTGACTCAACCAACCGTTGTACACCGTATTCGCTGTCTCTACTGTCCGATATCGGGGACAAACCGCTCCACCTACTCCCTTGCAAAGTTTCAGCTTCGCGCTCGAGAACCCATTCAACCGCCCACCGCACCGGTTCGCACCAACCACCGGTTCTCTTGAGCTGTGGCAACGGCCTACTATTTTCTCTCATCGCTATGTCGTCATTCACCTTTTATCCATATAGTATACTCATCTGCTTAGCATCGGTCAAACGGTTCTGGTTTTGCCGCTTATTCCCTCGATAGACGAGCGTAATATGAACGCAATTGGTGCATAATACCTGTCAAATGGCAAATGGAGGTGATATGATGGCGCAAGGACAAACCCGCACATCTAACGCACTGGTTGTGCCGGAGGCGGCCAATGCCTTGGACCAACTAAAATATGAAGTGGCACAAGAGTTAGGAATTCAGATTCCGCAGGATGGGTACATGGGATATACGGCCGCACGCGATACCGGAGCCATCGGCGGACATATGGTGCGCCGTCTGGTTCAAATCGCTGAACAGACGTTAGCAGGGAATATAATGCGATGATCGCAGATCTAGATAATCGCTGATCCGCATGATCACTGATCTGATTGATGTCTAGGCTTGAATCGCATCAGATGCTTAATCACGAAAGGAGGTTTACGATGCCCAAAGAAGATGATGGAGTCGAGATCATCCGAGAGCAGATGATGGATTCGTACCGGGTAGGCACCATCGGCGGGTTCATGCAAGTCGAAGATGAACTGATCCAACTCGACGAGCAAGACGAATTGCATGAACATATCAATGAAGACCGAGAGAATAACTGAGTCGACACATTCTGTTGTCTCAGGTGCTGCTGCGCACATTTGCATGCTGAGTTGACACTTTCTATCGTCTCAGCCGCAACACGTGCAGTTCCCATGCTGAGTCGACACTTTCTATCGTCTCAGCGTCAACGTCTCAGTCGTCTTAGTTTCATCTCAGGCTCAGCGACGACTCAACCGCAACCGCAGCAACAGCGCAAAATGAGTAAAGCTGAGCCTCGGATCACCGACGCCCAGCTTTACTCATTCTTTACTCATTCAGTTTTACTCATTCTGCTCTGCTTCATTCTGCCATCTTCATAATTTGGACAGCCGCGAGAGAGAGTCTGGGCTCAGCAGATTCGCCATATTATAGTTAGATTCGAATTGCACACTGGCTACCAGTGTGTTGTTCTTCAAGGCGAATTCGAACTGGATCTCTCCGTGGGTCCATTGCTTCTTATACTTCAGTGATTCCAGCGCCAACTGGCGAAATGCCATGCGATGCCTTTCGCTCAGCCCAGTCCGGTTGAGTTCAAACCCGTCACCCTTGTTCTGAATCGGATCATGACGAATGCCGAACTTGCCGATGACATTATTACGGATATGAACGAAGATGATGCCGGAACTTAAATGGGCCAGCTCGTCATTTAACTGTCGAAACACCAGATCCAGTTGACGGATGAGCGGGACCTGGTCCAAATTCATCATTCCCCTCCTCCCCTAGTCTATAAGTTGTAATTGGAAAAGCGTGCCACGTACAATTATACTAGTTCGATAATACCGTTTCAACAATAAAATTCTATTTCTATATAATTTTTACTGTAATTCAGCAAAAATCTCAGATTTGATCGATCTTTGGCGTGGACCAAGACATCAGCAAGTGGTATAATGTCCCTATAATGTTATAGATAAGGGGACATGCTATGATGAATCGATTACAAGCGCTTTCTTTTTCCCAGAAGCTCTTAATTGGCTGCTATACGATCGTCGCTGTATTCTCTCTAGCTCTGCTTATCTTCTCGATCTCAGCCGGGCATGCAACGCTCGGGATCATCTTGGTGGTCCTGCTTGCGGGCGGCTGTTATCCGCTCATCAAGTTCCTTGAGAACCTGCTGACGGAACCGATTCGCGACATCTCTACGATCGCTCTGAACATCGCGAAGGGCGACTTCACCACGAGGGTAACCGTCACATCTGATGACTCCCTTGGTGAACTTGGCCGCGCCTTTAATCAGATGATCGATAAATTGAAGGATATTCTGAACAATACGACCACGATTTCGAAGCATGTTACGGAGACAGGACGCGATATCTACCAGAAGAATGTGAACCTTAAGGACGTGCTTAACCAAGTATCCACGTCCACCAATGAACTGGCTACAGGAGCCAACCAGATCTCCGAGGATGTCGCGGAAATCTCCGGCGCACTTAAATCCATCGAACTGATGATCACGAATCTCGTCCAGTCGACGCAGCAGATGAATGACCATTCGGCGAAGACGATCACCCTCGTCGAAACCGGACGCAAGGCCGTAGAAAGCCAGGCCGAGGGAATGACGGAGAACGTCGAAGCGACGAAGAATGTAGCCCATACAATCGATGAGCTGGCGAAATCCCTGGCAGGGATCTCGAAGATCACAAGAACGATCTCGGAGATCGCCGAGCAGACGAACCTGCTCTCGCTGAACGCTTCCATCGAGGCTGCGCGTGCCGGCGAGCATGGTCTGGGCTTTGCAGTTGTTGCCCAAGAGGTACGCAACCTGGCTGAGGAGTCCGCTTCCTCGGCGAAGGAAGTGTTCAACCTGGTGCGCAATATCGAACAGGGGATTCAGTTGGCGATCGCCAACATCGACAAGAACGAAGCAATCGTTGATGCCCAGTACGAATTGATTCAGGAAACATCGCGGGTATTCGCAGAGATCGTCGACAGCACGCGATTCATCGCTGAGCGAATCTCTGACTTCACAAGGGAAAGCCGCAACATGCTGGAGAGCGCGAAGAAGATCGCCAGCACGATGGAGAATATCTCGGCGATCACCCAGCAATCCGCTGCCGGCACCGAGCAGGTATCCGCCTCGATGATCGAACAGATCGCTTCTGCGGAAGAGATGGTACAGCAAGCAGAGAAGATGTCGAACATGGTCAACGATTTGCAGCGGACGATTCAGATTTTCAAATTCTAATACATACTCCTTGGGTGTAAGTCCCGCTACCATCGCATTTGACAAAGGGGCATCGGACACTCTAAGCTTGACATATCCCGTTAAGCGAAGGAGGTCAAGCGATGCGCCCCTTGCAGATTTCACCGGAGACTGCGGTCAAACTGGCCAAGGAATTGAACATCCCGATCGAGCATCTCATGCATATGCCGCAGCATATCCTGTTGCAGAAACTTGCACAACTTGCTAAGCAGGATAAGGGTCAGCGGGACCCAGATCAGTCACAACATCAAGATCAGTCACCACAAAGCGAGCAGTCATAAGCGACTGCTCGCTGATTGTTTGGCCCGCTTCTCCTCTTCCATCTCCTCCTTGACCACGGCCCATTGCTCACGGCATGCTCTGATCATATTCGCATCCATGATCCGCTTGTCGTTGATCACGCGGGAGAACCATCTGATCGCTTCGTTATAATTTTTGAGCCGCCGGTTCAGCTCGCCTATGATGTACATCAGCCTGGCTGCATTCAGCTCTTCTTCTCCGCTCTCATAGACAGTGATATATGCATCCAAAGCATGCTGAAGGAAGCGCTTCTCCTTCTCCGCATCCCCTTGATACCGATACATCCAAGCGATATGATGCAGGATGCTTGCGATTACGCGGCTGGATTCCTCTTTGATCTGAGCGCAGAGCAGCGCCAGCTTATATGTCTTAAGAGCCTCTTCCCAAGTGCGTTCATAGCCGTAGTCATATCCCTGCCATTGCCGGCCGATTCTCTCCATGAAGCGCACTCTCTGTGATTCAGAGATCCTCATCGTAAAGTTCTCCGTTGCAGCGAATCCGCAATGTTTGCATACGCGCACCACATAATATTCCGGGTTAATCTCCCGATAATGGTGACATAAGTCCGCATCGCGCTTATACGGCCGCCTAAAACTTGGTCTTACCTTTGAAGAGACGTATTCCTTACCGCATTGGAGACAGGTATAATTCACCTGGTACAAGGGATCTACCACGTCAATTCATCTCCCCCATCGTTCATGTAGTCGTCGATTGATCCCTCATTATAGCAATGAACACAGCCATCCGATAGGACAGAAGCCCTTGACAAAGACGGCAGGTTTAACTTTTCTGTGTCCGCTCGGTCAACCTTCGCATGTCTTGTCCTGCTTGATCATACAATGTACTGTTAACGAGCTGAGTTTGGGGGATCTTGCAATGTCTGCAGTGAGGATAGCACTGGGGATTAGTATGGTATGGATTACAGCGGCTTTGATCGTCGTGATGCTCTTATATCCGCAGCCGATCTTGCAGGCGGCGCTTACGGGAGTGGGCATATGGTGGGATGTGTTATTCCCTGCTCTGTTTCCTTTTTTTATCATTACTGAACTGCTGCTTAGCTACGGGATCGTCCATTTCTTCGGAACTCTGCTCGACCCGCTGATGCGCCCGCTGTTTCGGGTCCCGGGCATCGGCGGCTTCGTCATGGCCATGGGTTTCGCCTCCGGCTATCCCGTAGGTGCACGGCTGACCTCCCAGCTGTATGATCAGAAGCTCGTCAATAGCGAGGAGGGTGAGCGGCTGGTCGCCTTCACCTCCACCTCCGATCCCATCTTCCTCATCGGCGCCGTCTCCATTGGCTTCTTCCACAGCGTGGAGATTGCTCTGATCCTGGGTCTGGCTCATTACAGCACTGGGATCCTCATCGGCTTGCTGATGCGGTTCTATGCCCGGAAGCAAGCCATGACCCCGGCATCAGGCGAGCAAGAAGGCAGTCTCCTCTTACGCGCGTTTCGCAATATGCACCGCGCCCGGCTCGAACATCATCGGCCCTTCGGGGAGATGCTGCAGGAAGCTGCACTTACGGCTCTTCGCCTGATCTTCGTGATCGGCGGGCTCGTCGTCTTCTTCTCCGTATTGATCGAGGTTCTGACACAGACGAAGATCCTTCAGTCCTTGGGGGAGGGGATCTCCCGGATCTTGCATACCAGCGGAATGCCAGGAGAACTGGCCGATGCCTTCATCAACGGTCTATTTGAAGTGACCCTGGGTGCGAAAGCAGCCGGTGCAGCCGACGCCGATCTGCTCTACAGAGCCGCCGCCGCTGCCTTTATCCTCTCTTGGGCAGGACTCTCCGTTCATGCGCAGATCATCAGCTTGATGAGCCATACCGGCATGCGCTACCTCCCCTTCCTCCTCGCACGCCTCCTGCATGGTGTGCTGGCTATGGGGATGGTGTTCCTGCTCTGGCATGCCGCCGGTCCGGATGCGGCGATCTTCCAGAGCTGGGCGCAGCGCCTCACTCCTGTTGTCAGCCTGAACCCCGGTTCGCTTGCGTCCAAACTGCCGCATACGCTCTTCCTGATCAGCGCCGTCTTCCTGATGATGCTGGTCGTCCTTTCCCTCGCCGTCCACGGTATGCGCCGAATCTATCAGCTTATTGGCAAAAGCCGGCTGTGAACATCTCCTTGTTGTTTTCCCAGAAGGGTTTGATTATGATGAAGTAAGAGCAAAGCGCCTGGGGGTTATAGAAATTGAAATTTTACATTCATAATCGAGGAGATGAAGTATCACGCCAGCTGGAAGTTACCTTCCGCCGGCAAGCCGAAACCCACGGCCTGATCTGGGATGAGGAGAAACCGGATATCGTCGTCTCCATCGGCGGGGACGGGACATTATTGCATGCTTTTCACAAATATATCCATAGCATCGATCACGTCGCCTTCGTAGGCGTCCATACAGGGAATCTAGGATTCTATGCCGATTGGAAACCCGAGGAGATCGAGCGGCTGATCGAAGGGATGGGACTTCGGCAATACCGAATCGTCGAATACCCGCTCCTTGAACTCGAGATTGAAACCGATGCGGGAACGGAGTGCTTCTTGGCCTTGAATGAGGCCACGCTGAAGGGGATCGAGGCAACGCTGGTTGCACAGGTGAATATCAATGACGAGCAGTTTGAGATGTTCCGGGGAGACGGCATCTGTATCTCGACGCCTTCCGGGAGCACCGCTTATAACAAAGCCCTGGGCGGTGCGATCATCCATCCGTCGTTAGAGGCCCTGCAGGTCACGGAGATCGCTTCGATTAACAATCGGGTATACCGCACCCTCGGCTCGCCGATCGTCCTGCCGAAACATCATCATATTGACATCTATCCCGAGGCAGGCAAGCGGTTAATGCTGTCGATCGATCATATCTACAGAGAATATCCCAACATCCACTCCCTGCGGGCGAATGTGGCAGCCCGGAAGGTGAAGTTCTTTCGCTACCGTTCCTTCCCCTTCTGGAACCGTGTAGCCGATGCCTTCATCAGTGATCGGTCCAATTGAAGATCATCTTGTAACGAAACTTTTGAATCTTTCAAGAATCAGTATCATTCCTGAAATAACTGCAAGGGGTGGAAACTGCAGCCTAGTCAGTTGCAGCTTCCACCCCTTGTTTGATTCTAATCGTTCATTCATTCCTTGTTTAATGTTCAAGTACTTCGCATTCCTTGTTAAGCATTTCGAGAATCGCGGCCTGCTTTGCGGTCTTTGCGCGCATGTTCCGCGCGATGCTGTTGGTGATGATGTCTACGCATGGATTCATGGGCTTCTTTGGCCTCTCTGCGGGAATGTTTCGCATGCTCTCTATGATGAGAACGGGTTTCCTTGGACTCGCTCTGACGGTTCGTATGGGCGGGGCTGGACTCCTTGTGTTTATGCTGTGATTCCTTGTGCTGCGGATAGTGGTCTTGATGATCCAAAGCCTGGTCGATGGATTTGCTCTTGTTCGGAATCCGTTCCAGGACGAAGTATGCACACCCGAAGTTGCAGTATTCCTGGATGTATTCCTGCAAGGAAGTGATGCAAGTATCTTTGGTCCCTTTGGGATTCCCCTCGCGGTAAAATCCCTTCAACCTCAGCTGATTATATCCCCAGTCACCTACAATATAGTCATATCGATCAAGAATATCGCTGTAGCGTTCACGAAACGCTTCATAGTTCCAGCCGTTTTTGTTCTCATAGGCTAATTGGAATGTCCTTCCCCCTAATTGAATCACGCTTGATTCTCCTTCCGCTTCTTACGATTCAAGGACACGAACCGCCGCTTCTTTCTGTTCGCGGGCATGATACGAGCTGCGCACCAGCGGACCGGACTCGACGTGGCTGAAGCCCCGCTTCATTCCCTCTTCACGCAGCCGGTCGAACTCTTCCGGCGTATAATACCGCTCCACTGGCAGATGCTTCGTGCTCGGCTGGAGGTATTGTCCGATGGTCAAGATGTCGCACTGAACCGCACGAAGATCGTCCATGGTGTGCAGGATCTCATCCCAAGTTTCGCCTACGCCGACCATGATACTGGACTTAGTCGGGATCTTCGGGCTGTATTCCTTCGAACGCTGCAGCAGCTCCAAGGAACGGCGGTACTTCGCCTTCGCTCGTACGCGGTCCGACAGCCGTTCTACCGTCTCTACGTTGTGGTTCAACACATGCGGTTTCGCGTCCAATACGGTATAAAGTGCATCCCAGTTCCCTTGGAAATCCGGGATCAAGACTTCCACATCACAGAATGGCAGTCTCTCCTTCACGGCACGAATCGTCATGGCGAAGATCTGCGCTCCGCCGTCAGCGAGATCATCTCTTGCTACCGAAGTGATCACACAGTGTCTCAATCCCATCTGCTCTGCCGCCTCTGCGACGCGCTCGGGTTCTTGCAGATCAAGCTCCGTCGGCAAACCACTGTTCACAGCACAGAAACGGCAAGCACGGGTGCAGATATCGCCTAAGATCATGAATGTCGCTGTGCGGCTGGCCCAGCATTCATGAAGATTCGGACATCTCGCTTCTTCACACACGGTATGTAACGTCTTAGAGCGCATCATCTGTTTGATCTCTTTAAAATGCTGCGCTTCCTGCTCACTAACCAGTTTGATCTTCAGCCAATCCGGCTTTCTTTGTAATGGTTTCATCGCCATACTCCATCCACCTTTCTCTATACAGCTATTATAACACGTTATGAACAGCCTGCCACCCGACGATGCGCAAATTCACATCAAGTCGATGTATGAACTAGAGATATGTCAGCAAAAATATGTAAGGGTAAAACCTTCAATAACAGCACAAACTACGGCTTATGAATAGGATGGACGGAGGCTGCACGGATCATGATACGCATCTGCATCATCGTACTATCCTGCGTTGTAATAACAGGTTTGAACATGCCGGCAGCGGCATACGCCCTGGATCCGCCGCCAACGGTTCAGCAAACGAATCTTCCACAAGAAGGAAAAGTGTGGACGGAGGAGGAGAGACGGGAGGAATGGCAGGTCTTGTTCGATCAGCTCAGCACCCTTACGGGTATTCCCTGGTATTGGTTCGCTGCGATTAATCAATATGAACGAACGATCAATCAAGTCCACCGTTCCAGAAAGCCGCTGAATGATCAGCTGATCAATATCTATATCTCCGAAGCTCGCTGGTCAGGTGCGCTGAACCCGGATCAACAGGACACCGATCCGCTGTCGATCCGCTTCTTCCAAGGCATCGGCTTGGACGGCGATCACGACGGCCGCGCTGATCGCACAAATCCAATCGATGTGCTGTACACCGTTGCCGATCACTTGCTCAGATACGGCACCACGGAGCGGAAGCTGAAAGCAGCGCTATGGGAGTTCTATCACAACCCGCGAAGCGTACAGCGCATTGAACAGTTTGCCAAGATGTATCAGGCCTTCGGGACGCTGGATCTTACCAAGCGGGCATTCCCCATACCGCTCCGCTCCAATTATTCCTACCGCAGCACATGGGGAGCACCGCGCGGTTGGGGTGGAAGGCGCATCCATGAAGGGACCGATATCTTCGCCGACCACGGCACGCCTGTGCGCTCCACCTGCTACGGGATGATCGAAGTCATGGGCTGGAACCGATACGGCGGCTGGCGAATCGGAATTCGGGATATCAATAACGTCTATCACTACTTCGCGCATCTTTCCGGCTTTAACCAAGAACTGGAAGAGGGCAGCCTCGTTGAGCCGGGACAGACGATCGGCTGGGTAGGCAGCTCCGGTTACGGGAAACCCGGCACGTCCGGCAAATTCCCGCCGCACCTGCACTACGGCATGTACCGGGACCACGGGCTGGCGGAATGGTCCTTTGATCCGTATCCTTATTTGAAGCGGTGGGAGCAAGAAGAACGGCGGAACAAAAAATAATGAATCACATCGGCAGTACACAGAGATTCACTGAATCCAAACACCAATGGAGGCGGGTGCCCTCGATTCCGCGAGCGGCCACCGCCTCCTTGTCTTAATGGCTTCCCGATTCCATGACCCCTCCTGCCGCACCAGCATCCGATTGAATCGAGGGAATCGCAGGGATCGACAGACTTGGCACAGCACCTTGACTGCCGATTCCCACGGGATTGCCCTGATAGTCGAAGTAATACATCGGCACATCGCCAACGACCAGCATATAGGAGATCGGGATATTTGTAGTCAGTACTTCCGGCTGCGAAGCGAAAGGGATGATGACCATCAGTTCCGCGTGAATCTGCAGATAGACTTCGACGAGCAGCATATTGATGCCGGCATCCCTCTCCCGCGTCTTGAGCTCCACCTTCGCATGTCCCAGCGGAGCGAAGCGAATCGGGATATCCGGACCCGCCGAAGCGAACAAGGTACTCCCCAGAGCAATTCCCAGCGGCACCTTCTCCGGTTTCATGCTGATCTCATGCAGCAGATCCTCTACGTGGGTCACGGCGTCAGCGGCGATTTTCATGTGCTGGGCATAGTTCAGATTAAAACCGCTGATCTGGCCGTTAGCATCCATCTTCCAATCGACGAGGTCGGTGAAGTTCGCGGAGTTCGCGATGCGCTGGGGCAGAACAGAGTTGATCGCTTCTGTCGCCGTTTGCTTGAGGCGGAAGGAAGCGAGGTTCAGCAGATGCGGTTTGATATTCCGCTCTACGATGACGAAGGTCTGGATCGCGAAGAACACCATGATGATCAGCATGATCAACAAGATATTCCTGCGGCTAAGGGGTTTGATAGGGCGTCTGACAGGGCGGCTGTGCCATCGGATCTTGGCCAAGAGCTTACACCCCCTCATGCTGCATCGACATCTGGACAGACAGGCAGCCTTATTCCCCATATATATGCTTGCTGCAGGCCGTCTATCACCATCTTCAGAAGCCAGGATACCGGCTCCACACCGAAACCTTCACTTAAGCATACGCTGATTTGAGGAGGTGTGATTGGATGGGATCGCGCAAGGGCAGCAATCGGAGCATGAAGCGCAAGGGAGTTTCACGCGGCCGGATCAACGCCAAGAACAGCAGCGGTCCAGTCAGCAGCAAGAATGGAAGCGATCCCTTCGCCAATTACACCTTACAAGATCTCTTAAAGGGCAAACATCTAGAGATCATCACCGCCGCACTTCTGTTATCCGGCAAATTGAAAGTGGATGCCGTAACCTTCTTTCGCGGATCAACTGTGATCCAGGTAGGATTATTAGGGCAGTTGAATCAGAAGGGAAGCAACAATAACAACAGCAAGTCGAACGCTCTGGCAGACTTTCTCGCCGAGAACGGCGACTTGTCCATCGATGATATCATCGCTGCGTTTCAGAAGAGAATGAGACAAAGGAGGAGATGAGTGCTGTGAGCGAGATTGACGGGGAGAAGATCACCCATGGAGCCATGCTCGTGGCTGTAATCCTGCTGCTGATCTTCGGTTCTGGACGATTTGCAAAGCGCGCCATAGCTCCATAATAGAAGCGTTCGGCACATTCAACGAAGACAAGCCACCTTCGTCTTATGCGCCGAACGCTTCCTGCTGTCTGATACATTATGTGCGATCATCTGGAATTTATAGATTGTTGATTGAAAATGCCCGCTGCCGCATCGCTTCGAACAACAGGACCGTTGCTGCCATGGCCGCATTCAGCGACTCCGCCTTGCCCAGCATCGGGATCGTAATCACCTCATCGACTTCCGCAGCTGCAGCTGCAGAGACGCCGGCTCCCTCGTTGCCGATGATGAACCAGACCGGCTTGCGCCAATCCCATTCATAGCAAGTACGGGAAGCCTCAAGTCCGGTGCTGAGGATCGGGATCCCCCGCTTCTTCGCCTGCCGCAGATAAGGCACCAGATCACCCTCCAGGATCGGGATGCGAAACATCGCCCCCATCGTCGCGCGAACGGTCTTTGGATTGTAGAGATCGGCCGAGCCTTTGCCCAGGATCATCGCTGTAGCTCCGGAAGCTTCCGCACTGCGGATAATCGTGCCCACATTGCCCGGATCCTGCACTTGGTCAAGAACGATAACCAAGGGCCGTTCCTGTTGCCAGAGGACATTTTCCTCCGCTTCTTGTTTCGCCACCACAGCGAAGACCCCCTGCGGCGTCTGGGTTGACGTGCATTTCTTCAGCACTTGTTCACTGACAGCGATCCATTCGCAGGGATGAGAGCGGTAAGCCTGCAATTCCCCCGGCAATGGCTTGTCCAATGCATATGCGATGCATTCCACTTCACAGCCTGCCTGCAGCGCTTCTTGGACCAGATGGATCCCTTCGACAAGGTATCGGCCCTGTTCCTCCCGGCCTTTCTTCGTAAGCAGTTCAGCCCAGCGCTTCACTCTGGGATTATGTACAGATGTAATCATCGTATTCACTGGTCTACTCCTCAAATGATCTTTCAAACTTGCGCAGATCTTCATTGCTGCCGACGACGACAAGGACATCATCCTTCTGGATCACGTCTTCGGCGCGCGGCGCAATATTCATCTGGTCTTGCGTCTTAATCGCCATCACGTTGCAGCCGTACTTCGCACGGATATCCAGATCCCTCAAGCTCTTGCCAACCATTCGGGGCGTCACATGGATCTCCACGATGCTGTAGTCTTCCGATAGTTCGATGTAGTCGAGGATATTCGGTGAGATGAGATGATGGGCGACCCGCATCCCCATATCCCGCTCCGGGAAGATGACTTTATCGGCGCCGATTTTGGTCAGCACCTTGCCGTGGAGTTCCGTCTGGGCCTTCACAACCAGCATCCCTACGCCCATCTCCTTCAGGACCAGAGAGGTGAGGATGCTCGCTTGAATGTCTTGGCCGATCGCCACGACCACCACATCGAAGTTGCGGATGCCGATGGCCCGCAGCGCCTCCTCATCGGTGCTGTCCGCTTGTACGGCATGGGTCACCTGATTCAACACGTCTTCGATGCGGTCCTCAGCCTTATCGATCGCCAATACTTCATAACCGAGCCGGTACAGGGATGTGGCCACACTCGAGCCGAATCGTCCCATCCCGATGACAGCAAACTGTTTCTTCATCCCGTCCCTAAACCGTCCTTTCCATCATCTGCAAGCTGATCATATTATAACACAGCCCATATCATATCATAGCCCTTAAGGAAGTTGCGCATATTACCTAGAGAACAACATCACAGCTAACAAGCCAAACACACATCCTATGAAGCGTATCAAGGATAGATGGAGGTTCATCCCATGATCAATCTGAACTTGCGCGATGCGATTATTCAACGCGTCCAGGACCGCGATGAGGAAGAACTGCTGGCGATTATCAATGATTCCATGCACAGCGACGAAAGAGCCCTGCCCGGCTTAGGCGTCCTGTTTGAGGTCATGTGGGATCATATCGATCAGTCCATGAAGGATCAGCTCATCCAAGTGCTCAAACAAAATCTGCCTGCTTCCACATAGTCAAAAAGAGGGGTCTATCCCCTCTTTTTGCGTGAATGGAGCGTCACGGCGCCGTATCAAGGAAATTCGCCTCCGGCATCTTCTCCATCGCCGACCTTAGAGCATATTCGTTTTCGAATAAAGCCACTTTGTTGCCGTTCTTATCCGTGACGAGAGTCGAGTTCACCCTGAACTTATTCGGATCTGCATCGATTCCCGTAATCCAGCGGGCGAACTGATAGGGCAGACGCTGCAATTCGAGCTCGACTTGATATTCATGCTTCATGCGATATTCGAATACCTCAAATTGCAGCTGACCGACGACACCGAGGATGATATCCTCGAAACCGATCGTGCGGAAGACTTGCACTGTCCCCTCTTCCGTCAGCTGATCGAGGCCTTTTTGAAATTGCTTATGTTTAAGGGCGTTCTTCACCGTCAGCTTCGCGAAGATCTCCGGTGAGAAGGTGGGCAATTCATCGTACACCAGACTGCCCTTTTCGACCAATGTGTCGCCGATACGGAAGATGCCTGGATCGAAGAGACCGATGATATCCCCCGGATAGGCCACCTCCGTAATATCCCTCTCCTGCGCCAGGAACTGCTGCGGCTGCGATAACTTGATATCCTTGCCCTGGCGAACATGGCGAACCGTCATGTTGCGGGTGAACTTGCCGGATACGATGCGTACAAATGCAAGCCGATCCCGATGCGCCGGATTCATGTTCGCTTGGATCTTGAAGACGTAGCCGGAGAATGTCTCCCAGCTTGGCTCAACCATCCCCTCGCTGCTGTGACGCGGAGCAGGCGGGGGCGCGAGCTGCAAGAAATTCTCCAGGAAGGTCTGGACACCGAAGTTATTAATCGCACTTCCGAAGAAGACGGGCGTCAGCTGCCCGTTGGCGATCTTCTCCAGATCAAAGCTGTCCCCGGCGACCTCCAATAACTCCAGCTCTTCTCGAACCTGCTCGAAGAGGTGCTCGCCGGCGATTTGTTTAATTTTCTCATCCTCATAACCCTGTACCTTCTCCACAACGATCTTCGAGTGATCGGCCCCTTGGTACAACTCCACCTGCTGTTTGCGGCGGTCATAGATGCCGCACAGGCTGCGTCCCATGCCGATCGGCCAATTCATCGGATAGGAGCGGATGCCGAGAACCTTCTCCAACTCTTCCAGCAGATCGAAGGGATCCCTGCCGTCCCGGTCTAATTTGTTGATGAAGGTGAAGATCGGTATGCCCCGCTTGCTGCATACTTGGAACAGTTTCTTCGTCTGGACCTCGACGCCTTTGGCCGCATCGATCAACATGACGGCACAGTCCGCCGCGGTCAGCGTGCGGTACGTATCCTCGGAGAAATCCTGGTGACCCGGTGTATCCAGGATGTTCACTTTATAACCTTTGTATTCGAATTGCAGCACGGACGAAGTAACGGAGATGCCGCGCTGTTTCTCGATCTCCATCCAGTCGGAAGTCGCATGCCGGTTGGCCTTACGGCCCTTAACGGTGCCGGCTAATCGGATCGCGCCTCCGAACAACAGGAGCTTCTCGGTCAGCGTAGTTTTCCCCGCGTCCGGGTGAGAGATGATGGCAAAGGTTCTTCGCCGGTTAGTTTCTTCTAAAATCTCTTGTGCCAGATTCGGCATATGGTGTTCGATCCTTTCCCAATGGACTGCCTGTTATAATGGCTTCGATGAATAACAGATATTCTTAATCTTGCCGTTTCCATGATTGTTCATGTCTTGTTGGTCTGTGCTATGTAAACTATGCGCCTTAAAGATGCCTTTAAGATTTTAAAACATCTCCCGGAGCAAGTTCAAGCTTTTGGTCCAAAAAAATAAGGGCCTTACGGCCCTCTCAATCCCTCTGCAGCTGTCAGATGCCTGAACCGCTCACGGTCCAAATGACCGCATCGTCTTCTTGCCCCTGTACCGGCCACCACTTGAACCCGTCTCTCGCCAGCAGCTGATGGGATTCCTCTGGCCCCCAGCTTCCCGCTGGATAATAAGTAAGGTCGCTGCTGTCCTCATTCCATGCTTCGGCGATCCGGTCGATGAACTGCCATGCGAGGGATACTTCATCCCAACGGGTGAAGTAGGTCGAGTCCCCTCTAACGGCATCATACAGCAACCGCTCATATGCTTCCGGCGTGTTATAGCCGACTCTGCAGCTCTGGCAGAAGTCGACGGCTACCGGGATGACTTCCGGTTGACCATCGTTATTGCTCTCCGGATTCTTCGCATTCATCTTGAAGTAGATGCCCTCCATCGGGTTCACGCGGATGACGAGCAGATTAGGTTCCAATCTGTTCTTCTCTGCGAAATACATCCGTTCCGGAACATTCTTAAACTCGATGACGACTTCCGTGCTCTTCGTCGCGAGCCGCTTGCCGGTGCGAATATAGAACGGCACTCCGGCCCAGCGGAAATTATCTACATACAGCTTCGCTGCGAAGAAGGTATCGGTAACGGAAGCCGGATTCACACCGGGTTCCTCACGATATGCGGGCATGGCCTTGCCGTCCTTCGTACCCGCGGTGTACTGACCGCGCACGACATGCTTCAGAACATCTTCGCGCGATTGGAATCTGCGCAGCGAGCGCAGCACTTTCACCTTCTCATCGCGAATCGCTTCCGGATGCAGTCTGCTCGGCGGCTCCATCGCGATCATCGTCAGCATCTGCAGCATATGGTTCTGCACCATATCGCGCAGCGCACCGGATTTCTCGTAGTATGCTCCGCGCTCTTCAACGCCGACGGTCTCGCTCATCGTGATCTGTACATTAGCGATGTATTTGTTATTCCACAACGGTTCAAAAAGCGCATTGGAGAATCTCAGAACCTCGATATTCTGCACCATCTCCTTGCCGAGATAGTGATCGATCCGGTAGATCTCGTCCTCTTTAAACACGCTCGTGATCTCTTCATTCAGCACCGCTGCGGAATGCTGGTCATAGCCGAAGGGCTTCTCGATGACAAGCCGGTGCCAGCCGTCTGTTTCTAACAATCCCCCTGCCTTCAGATGCTCGGCCACGGTGCCGAAATGTTCTGGTGCAAGGGCCAGATAGAACAGGCGATTGCCAGCGATATTGAACCTCGCTTCAACTTGCTGTGTAAGTTCATTCAGCTGGCGGAATCCTTCTAAGTTGTTGATATCAAGAGACATATACGTGAAATGTTCGGCGAATGCCGTCCATTCAACATCATCAATCTTCTTATAACGTGCGAATTCTTGAATCGAGCGGTATACATCGTCACGGAACTGCTCATTCGTCTTAGGTCGGCGAGCCAAGCCGATCACAGCGAACTTCTCGCCTATTTTCCGTTCGCGGTAGAGACTGAAGATTGCTGGGAACAGCTTGCGTTTCGCTAGGTCGCCAGTTGCACCGAAGATGAAGAAGACTGCTCCGCCGTTCAAGTTTTCATTCACCATTTGTCCCATACCTCATCACTTTCCTACTTTCCTATGTAATATAATTTGATTCAGTTTAGCACATAATCAGAATGGATTCCATCAAAATCTTATTAATTCGAGTAATTTAGTTGGATATCTCAGATCCACAAGAGTTTCTCATATCTGTAACACTTTATATGTTCATCATAACCCCGGCATTTATAACCCATCTTCTCATAAAAACCCATGGTCTTCGCATTGGCCGCATCGACATATAAGAAAGCATAAGCTAATCCATGACACCTCGCCCAGCGTTCTGCAGCAACGATCAGTGAAGTACCCAGACCCTGACTCCGAGCACGGCGGTTTACAACCAGCAAGTCGATGTACAAACCGTTGCCGATCCGCGTGAACAACACGAATCCGTAAGCTGCTTTGTGCCTTCCACCGATGACTAGCCCTTCACTTGTGCGTAAACGCTTCAAGAGATCCTTGCGTGAGAATCGAACACCGGGGAAGGAACGACGTGTATATGGCCACAATTCATGATAGACCAACTGAATGATCCGCTCGTAGTCCCCGCGGTGCACTTTTCTAATCATGCATACCCCTCCTCGCTTCATAGGTTATCCTATGGAAGCGATGGAGCTTTGGCATGGGTTTGAGTCGATGAATAATGAAAAACACAGATCCAAGCGTCTGTGCCTTATGAGTTATAGATACGGAATTTTATTGTACCACATCCAATTGGGCAATGAAAGCCGCATGAATGTCGATAATTGTCGGAAAATTGGCATTATGGTCGATCATACTTCATATTCAGACTGTGTAGTTGTTTCCTTTCATTTTGTGACTGATATCGCAGCGTAGCACGAACAGCGAGGATCATCACTTTCTTCCTGCGCACTTCATTGTTCCCATGAAAAAACTCCGCATCTCTTGCCAGATCCAACAAAGCTTCGCAAGATGCTTTAACCGTTAATTCTTCATCGCGGATAAAATAATAACAGATTTGATAACAGAATGTTTCATACTCTCTTAGGATCACTGCTTTGTTCAGTATATCCATGATATGATTACCTCTCGTGAATATGGTATGTGGAAGAATGATGGGAGCGGCTCTCCAACTGTCCAGTTGCCCATTCGTCCGTTCTTGGGACGATCTGTCGAACACCTCCAAGAGTCTCCAGTGCTCCCTTATATATAGACGGTATTTCTCCATAATTCCTTACGAATCAATTTGATAAATCCAGTCAAAAAAAAGAAGAACAGCGGAGTATTACGCTGCTCTTAGAATTTGCCTTTCTACGTATACATTCCTTCATGCCTGCCATGGATCAGAATATGATGCTGTAAAATCAAAAAAAGCTCATTAGATGATCACTAATGAACTATAATTCTCATAGTGTCTTATATGATGAGATTATATGATGCCGATGGTGGGAATCGAACCCACACTCCTTTTGGGAACACGATTTTGAGTCGTGCGCGTCTGCCAGTTCCGCCACATCGGCTCGGCAACATGTAAGAATGAAATAAGAATGAAAAAATGGCGTGCCCTAAGAGATTCGAACTCCTGACCTTTTGATTCGTAGTCAAACGCTCTATCCAGCTGAGCTAAGGGCACGTATGCCGAGGACCGGACTTGAACCGGTACGGTAGTCACCTACCGAAGGATTTTAAGTCCTTTGCGTCTGCCAATTCCGCCACCCCGGCGCGATCATAAGTGGAGGCGCCACCCAGATTCGAACTGGGGATAGAGCTTTTGCAGAGCTCTGCCTTACCACTTGGCTATGGCGCCATAAAAAGAAATGGAGCGGACGACGAGATTCGAACTCGCGACCCTCGCCTTGGCAAGGCGATGCTCTACCACTGAGCCACGTCCGCATAAGAAGGATGGCTGGGGATCTAGGATTCGAACCTAGGAATCACGGAGTCAAAGTCCGTTGCCTTACCGCTTGGCTAATCCCCAATATTAGATGAGGGCGATCGATGGGAATCGAACCCACGAATGTCGGAGCCACAATCCGATGCGTTAACCACTTCGCCACGATCGCCGCATGTTGTTGATGGCAGGGGCAGCAGGAGTCGAACCCACACTAACGGTTTTGGAGACCGCTGTTCTACCATTAAACTATGCCCCTGCGGTAGAATGGTGGAGGCTGATGGATTCGAACCACCGAACCCTTACGGGAGCAGATTTACAGTCTGCCGCGTTTGGCCACTTCGCTAAGCCTCCACGTATTAGAAGCACGACATCTGCTGCTCCATGGTGCCGGCGAGAGGACTTGAACCCCCAACCTACTGATTACAAGTCAGTTGCTCTACCAATTGAGCTACACCGGCATATTCGATGATGTTCAACCTTGTCGTGCTTACCGCCGAGACCGGCAGTTTGTGGCGCTCGAGACGGAATCCATCCCTTCGGCGTGATCCCAATCCGCCACTCTAGATGGTGGCTCGGGACGGAATCGAACCGCCGACACGAGGATTTTCAGTCCTCTGCTCTACCGACTGAGCTACCGAGCCGCAAAAATTATTATAACACAAATCCATTGGATGTAAAAGTGTAATGGCGGAGCCGACGGGATTCGAACCCGCGTTCTCCTGCGTGACAGGCAGGCATGTTAGGCCTCTACACCACGGCTCCTCAATTGCGGGGGCAGGATTTGAACCTGCGGCCTTCGGGTTATGAGCCCGACGAGCTACCGGACTGCTCCACCCCGCGACATTATGATCTCCCTGCAGTATCTCTTTCATCTGGGGGATGATTAAGTGGTGGAGGCTGACGGGATCGAACCGCCGACCCTCTGCTTGTAAGGCAGATGCTCTCCCAGCTGAGCTAAGCCTCCATGTTATGACCCGTAGGGGATTCGAACCCCTGTTACCTCCGTGAAAGGGAGGTGTCTTAACCTCTTGACCAACGGGCCATATGTATAGATCACATAAGTTGACTGGCGGAGAGAGAGGGATTCGAACCCTCGAGACGCGGTTAACGTCTACACGATTTCCAATCGTGCTCCTTCGACCTCTCGGACATCTCTCCATATGGCTCCCCGAGCAGGACTCGAACCTGCGACAACTCGATTAACAGTCGAGTGCTCTACCGGCTGAGCTATCGGGGAATGATCTTACTATTGTGTTAAGTTGTGGTGAGGCTTGGCAACGTCCTGCT
>NZ_BMAQ01000042.1 GCF_015472005.1 Insulibacter thermoxylanivorax
TGGCTCATTCGTTCGGGTGTAACGCATTATGTCATGGGCAAGATGTTAGCAGGAGCGATCTCAGCATTTCTAACTACTTTCCTCGGCATCCTGCTATACGCCGTATTCTTGTTATTCCAACTGCCGCTGTTTACCAATATATCTACGGGTGATGCATATGCCGTGCTGTTGGAGCAGAATATGCCTATTATATATATCTTGGCTTGCGCGACGCATCTGAGTATGTCATCTATGCTCTTCGCATGCTTGGCGATATGGGTGTCGGTCCTGATCCCTAATCGTTTCGTCACTTTGGTTGCACCGATCGTGATCTATTTTATGATGTTCCGTTTGACTAGATTTTGGGGATTGCCGGACTACCTTAATATACCGGTCATTATAGAAGGAACGTATGACGCAGGCAGTGCAGCGGCAAGTCTCATAACGAAATGTGTAACGATATTCATTCCCTGCCTTCTCTTAGGCTTCGGCGCGATGAAGTTGATGCGAAGGAGGATCGGCCGTGAATAACCTTAGTACGATATGGCTTTGTGCTCGCTTCAATCTATATAAATGGCTGGTGAATCCACGCATTTATGCTCTTGCGGCCGTCATCGCTGCTTTCTCGCTGTGGATGTTTGCATGGGTATCGGAGTATGCGGCGGCAGTGAAGGTCCCCGTGTCCCCATGGATCTTCCCGTTCACATTCACTTCTCCGATCATGTTTCCGATCTATGGATGCTTAACGATCTTGTTATACTGCGACGCCCCTTTCATCGATCGTCATACGCCATTTCTAGCGATCCGCACCAACAGGAGGAACTGGATCTTAGGACAAATCCTCTATATCGTCATATCCGCGTTCATCTATACCGTATATTTTGCGGGGATGTCGATCATTGCGCTTATACCGAACGTGCGGTGGATGAGTGACTGGGGTGCGGTACTGAAGACCCTTGCCTATGACCCCGTAGGTCCCCAGAAATACGGAATAACGCATCTCCTTAATATCGCCGATCCAGTGATCAGTTCCTTCACCACTGTTTCAGCTATGGGGATCAGCCTGGCACTATTTTGGCTGGTGACGATGTTCGTTGGCCTCCTCATCCTGTGTTTCAATGTCGTTATAGGCGGGCAGGCCGGGGTGGTGGCTGCTGGAGGGCTTACCTTTCTGTCTTACTTCTCTATATTCGTAGGACGTCTGGCGCATGGCGATGTGATCTATTACTTCTCACCGATCAACTGGATCAGTATGTTCTATCTAAACTGGGGCGGGGATCCGATGATTCCGTCCCCATGGTATGCAGTCAGCGTACTCATAGGAGGAATCCTCATCTTAAGCGTGATCACGGTGTATGTCTCTTGCAAGCAAGACTTAGATGCGCATGAAAGGAGAGTATAGATGAGCAAGTATATCGTAGAAGTGACGAATGCGGTCAAGCGATTTAGGGAAACGACGGCACTTAATCAGGTTAATATTAACTTCGAGAGGGGCCGTATACACGGGATCATCGGGAGGAACGGCTCCGGCAAGACCGTGCTTTTCAAATGCATCTGCGGTTTCATGCAGTTGGATTCAGGATCGATCCGGATCGACGGTAAACCAGTGAAACCGGCACAGGCCCAAGATATCGGCATCATCATCGAAAACCCCGGGTTCATCGGCTCATTAAGCGGGTTCAAAAACCTGCAGCTCCTGGCATCGATCCGCCGCAAGCTGAGCAAGGAGGATATCCGTCAAGCGCTGCTGCAGGTTGGTCTCGATCCGGATAACAAGAAGCAGGTGCGGAAATATTCGCTCGGCATGCGGCAGCGATTGGCCATAGCTCAAGCCATTATGGAGAAGCCGAAGCTGATGGTGCTCGATGAGCCGATGAATGGGCTGGACAAGCAAGGCGTGTCGGAGATGCGGGATTTGTTCAAAAAAATCAACGAGGAAGGGACGACGATCTTAATGTCCTCCCACTATGCGGAAGATATAGAGGCGCTCTGCGATACGGTCAGCGAGATGGACGGCGGCGTTTTAACGAAGATTAAGACCCTGTGAGCTTGTGCAGTGTTTGCAGCAAGCAGTTCAAGTGTCATTCCATATAGATTCTATTTTGTAGAACGTTTTATATTGGTGCGGTGTTGTATAAAGTCATAGATGAATAAGCCTATTCCTATAACAAGGAAAATAACGACAAAGAAGTTCTCAAACAAACCAGGGTATTCCGTGTCAAGATGGATGCCGCCTTTAATGCCGATCAATGAGATTCCGGTAGCGATTTTGGCTGCTATTCTTTCTAAAGTGTGCAATAGACCGGCTACAATAAGAGATACAAATCCGTAGAATCTAACATGCATCGCAAAATAACCTCCAAAAATATGAATTGATTCCTAATTACAACATGACAATTATATGATATAATGAAAAATGAAGTAAAACAATCAAAATTAATATTGAAAATGTGGTCTTTGCTGAATCAAAGTCTCAACCACCTATACAGCAACAATTGAATGGAAAGGTCCTGATGCTCCTTACATTTCTAGGGTATATTATTGGACTGGATTTTATGATACAGGAACGTATTCAATAGAAGGTTATGGTAATTTCTCTGGTGATCTGTATGGTCCATATACAGGCAATTATTTTGAACCAACCCATTATCTCCAATGGTCATTAGACATTCTATAATTCCAGAAAAACTTGCTTAAAATGATTCATATCGGTTCTTTCCAACATGGGAAAGAGCCGTTTTTTGTTTGGTTTGACGCGAAGAAATATTAAGTAGTTTATATAGTTGAATTCTGATTATATATAGTTAGTATATTGTCGGTTAGAAACAACCAGCGTTATGCCGGACAAGTTCTGTGATACAATGAAGGGAACGTGACCAATAGTGAGGGGAAGCAGGATGAGATTCGTATCATGGAACGTTAACGGGCTGCGAGCTTGTGTGGGCAAAGGATTCATGGATTACTTTAAGCAGATCGATGCGGATGTGTTCTGCATTCAAGAGACGAAGCTGCAGGAAGGGCAGATCGAACTGGATCTGGGCGGGGAGTATCATGATTATTGGAATTATGCATTGAAGAAAGGGTATTCCGGCACGGCAGTGTTCACGAAGAAGGAACCGTTATCCGTGCGCTATGGCATCGAAGAAGATTCGGAGGATGAAGGCCGCATCATTACACTGGAATATGAGCATTTCTATCTGGTGAATGTCTATACGCCCAATTCGCAGCGGGATCTGGCGAGACTGCCGTACCGCCTGGATTGGGAAGATCGGTTCCGCGGTTACCTGCAGCAGCTCGATGCGGTCAAACCCGTCATCGTGTGTGGAGATTTGAATGTGGCCTTCCGGGAAATCGATCTGAAGAATCCCAAATCCAATGAAGGTAATTCCGGTTTTACGAAGGAAGAGCGGGAGAAGATGGTGAAACTGCTCGAAGCAGGGTTCACCGATTCCTTCCGTTATCTGTATCCCGATCGGGAAGGTGCCTATACTTGGTGGTCGTATATGTTTAAAGCGCGGGAAAGGAATATCGGCTGGCGCATCGATTATTTCCTCGTATCCAACCGCATCGCTCCATATATCATGGACTCGCGGATGGATGCCGAAGTGATGGGCAGCGATCATTGCCCTATCGTGTTGGAGATGGCGGATGATTTTGCAGATGCCATCGGATGATTTTCGCAAAGGTAAGGTGAAGGGTTGACAACCAAAGGGGACTTTGGTATGTTAACCTCAGACCAAATATCCAACGTTGGATATATAAGATTGAATATGAATGACATCGAAGGGATGATCATGATCTAACGATAGAAAGGCGTGAGGATGTGACGGACCTCATCATCTTGGCTCTGCTTCGAAGCCGGCCGATGCACGGCTATGAGATTCAGCAGGCGATTCAGTTGAGCCGTATGGATGAATGGACGAATCTCCTGTCGGGTTCGATCTATTATTCGCTTAACAAATTAGAACAGGAAGGGTATATTCGCACCGAAGCAGAAGAGCGCACGGGAGCCCGGCTGCGGAAGATCTATGCGATCACGGATCGGGGAGAGGAGAGATTTAAAGAGCTGGTGCGGGAGTCCCTCGGTCTTGCACCGCATTCGGTGAAGTCTGATTTTGCTGTCGGCTTGAACTGGATTGAGGCGATCCCAAAGGAGGAAGCCCTGGCGATCCTGGAGGACAATCTGGCGAACTTGGAGAAGACGCTTCAGAACTGGCAATACGGCAAGGAGGTCAAGTCCGAATACGGCCTTACGCCTTATGCGGTTGCTGCCTTTGACAATGCGATGGCGATCTTAGAGCAGGATATCAAGTTTGTCAAACAGATTATGGAGCTGGTGAAACATTCGTCATAGCCCGCTGTTGACATGCTTCGTTGAACGTATTCCTCGTCGTCTTGACTAGGACGGCGGTTGTTTTGGATCGATATCCAAGATTGGATATATAACATTGGTGAAAGGAGTGTCCCATGATGACTCTCATGGTCGAAGCCAAAGGACTGGTGAAGCGATATGGAGAGCGTGTCGTGGTCAATGGTCTGGATCTGACGGTGGAGGAGGGAGAGGTGCTGGCGATCATCGGACCGAACGGGGCGGGGAAGTCGACCACCCTCGATATGATCCTCGGGATCAAACGGCCGGATGCTGGTTCTGTGATGTATTGGAGGGAGGATGCCAAAAGGCAGATCGGTGTGCAGCTGCAGGCGACGCCCTTTTTCCCCGGATATACGGCACTGGAGAATCTGCGGATGTTTGCGGTGTTCTATGGGCTAAGGCCCACGAATGCAGAACTGATGGAACACTTGAAGCGGCTCAATCTGCATGAAGCAGCGCACATCGATGCTTCCCGTCTCTCCGGCGGACAGCAGAAGAAGCTGGCCATCGCGATGGCCCTGCTTCATCGGCCAAAGCTGCTCTTCCTCGATGAACCGACGGCCGCCCTCGATCCGCGGGCGCGCCGTGAGATCAGAGAGCTGATCCGCACTCTGGCGGAAGCGGGGACATCGATCGTGCTCACCTCCCATGATATGGAGGAAGTGCATAAGGCGGCGACGAAGGTCGTGCTGATCAATCGCGGGAAGATTGCGGCCTCGGGCACGCCTGACGAATTGCTGGCGCAGTTTGGGGTGCAGGATCTGGAAGAGCTGTATATTAAGCTGACAGAATCGATCGAAGAAGAACCGGCCTTAGGCGCGGTGTATTCAGGAGGAGGATCGCTGTGATCACGATTGCACGTACGATGCTGGCGGGGATGTTTCGCGATGTGCACACATTGGTTTGGACGATTATTTTTCCCATCGCTGTGCTGCTTGGTCTGGGGTTGTATATCAATGACTTAGCGTATTCGCAGAGACTGCTTGCCGGCGTGTTGACCACGAATGTCCTGTTCGGTTCGACGATGGTGACGGCTTTCTATGTGATGGCCCATCGCAATCGAGGCATCTACAAACTGCTGCGGGTGACACCTTTCTCCACGGCTGCTTTCATAGGCTCCGTTACCGCTGCCCGCACCGTGCTGGCGCTGCTTGTCAGTTTCTTCGTGGTATTGATCAGCATCGCAGTATTAGGCGTTCGGGTCAGCATCCTCGGCATCCTGCTTATGCTGCTGATCCTGCTCGTCGGCACCGTATGCATGACGGCGATTGGCTTCATCGCGGCGAACCTCTCCAGGAATGAGAGCAATGTCAATATGATTTCGAATCTGATGTGTTTTCCGATGCTGTTTACAAGTGAAGCATTCTACAGCTTGCAGCATGCTCCGACTTGGGTGAAGATCGCAGGACATGTTCAGCCGTTCTACTATTTCGTAGAGGCGATGCAAGCAGCCGCGAAGCCCGTTGTCCAACTCGGTGATGTGCTTCTGCCGCTTGCCGTCCTCACAGGTTTTACGCTCGTCTGTCTGCTCATCGCGGTGCTGACCTTCCGCTGGGATACCGATGGCATCATGCTGTATAAGGGCGGGAAATCGATCTCCGTGCGGCCGCCTTCTATCTAGTATGTCTATTAAGTGTTAGTTGGACTTGACACAAGAATCTTAGAAGATCTGGTTATGTAGATGCGGTGAATAGGGAGGGCGCCTGCCTTCCTATCGCCGCTTTTTTATATAAAGTGAAGAGTTACAGATCAGGGCTGCGCCAATGTTGGCTGACTGTTCTGCGTATGGTCGTATGATGGGGAATAAAAAGGAGTGATGTTTAGAAGCAATAATTTTATAAGTAGAATCTAAAGTTTTATAAGTGAAGAATCAAATGATAGTTTGGTAGAATAAGACATGAAAGCGCAATAAAAGTAAACATCCATCTGGTTCAGGGTGTGGAGAGATAGACTTCGAGGGTCCAATCGATCAGGGAAGGAGGAATGCTCGTAAGATCGATGCGGTAAGATGGATCGCCGGTGATGGATGGTTGTGCTTATTGCATCATGAATCGCTGAAATTCAATCATTAAAGGAGGAATCAATTATGAAGCGAAGCAGAATAAGATTGCTGCTGTACGCGGTGATCTGTTTGGCGCTTGTGCTGCCTCCAGTAGTCGCTCAGGCACAGACAGTCATCACGGATAACCAGATGGGCAACCACGACGGGTATGATTATGAATTCTGGAAGGACAGCGGCGGCTGGGGCCGTATGACGCTGAACAGCGGCGGAACATTCAGTGCCGAATGGGGCGGAATTAACAACATCTTGTTCCGCAAGGGAAGAAAGTTCGATCAGACACAAACTCACCAACAGATCGGTAACATCACGATCGATTATGGCGTGAACTATCAACCGAACGGCAACTCTTATCTGGCCGTCTATGGCTGGACGGTAGAGCCGCTGGTAGAATACTATATCGTAGAAAGCTGGGGAACATGGCGTCCTCCGGGTGCCCAGTCTAAGGGAACCGTTAATGTAGACGGCGGTACTTACGATATCTATGAGACGACTCGGGTGAACCAGCCTTCGATTATTGGTACGGCTACGTTCCAGCAGTATTGGAGTGTCCGGACATCGAAGAAGACAAGCGGTACGATCTCTGTATCAGAGCATTTTAACCATTGGGAAAGAATGGGCATGCGGATGGGCAAGATGTATGAAGTTGCCCTGACGGTGGAAGGCTGGCAGAGCAGCGGAAGCGCTGACGTATACAGAAATAACTTGATCATCGGCGGCGGCGGAACTCCCGGCCCTGGACCTCAGCCTGGCCCTGGACCTCAGCCTGGACCTGGTTCGGTAAGAGTGGAAGCGGAGAGCATGAGCATCAGCGGTCCTTATGCGAATACGATTAATAATCCGTTTAACGGCGTTGCCTTGTATGCTAACGACGATAAGGTCAGCTTCACACACAATTTCACAAGCAGCACCAGCAACTTCTACCTCCACGGTGCATCGAATAACAATAACATGGCAGAAGTCGATCTCTATATCGGCGGTGAATATAAGGGCACGTTCTATTACGGTGGAACATATCCCTGGACATCTACGATTGAAAATGTAAGCCATGGAACAGGCAATCAGTTGGTTGAGCTTATCGTTACAGCCGACAATGGTACATGGGATGCGTTTATCGATTACCTTGATATCGAAGCGATCGGCGGCAATGACGGCGGCGGCACTCCTGGCCCTGGACCTCAGCCTGGCCCTGGACCCAGCCCTGGAACGCCGGTAAGAGTGGAAGCGGAGAGCATGAGCATCAGCGGTCCTTATGCGAATACGATTAACAATCCGTTTAACGGCGTTGCCTTGTATGCTAACGATGATAAGGTCAGCTTCACACACAATTTCACAAGCGGCACCAGCAACTTCTCTCTTCACGGTGCATCGAATAACAACAATCTGGCCCAAGTCGATCTCTATATCGGCGGTGAATATAAGGGGACATTCTATTACGGTGGAACGTATCCTTGGACGTATACTATTGAGAATGTGAGCCATGGAACAGGCAATCAATTGGTTGAACTTATCGTTACAGCCGACAATGGTACATGGGATATATTTATCGATTACCTTGAAATCCATTGATTCCATCATCACACGGAAAGATCAGTGCTCAGATCAAGATCCTGGCAGGGGGATTCCTTGCCGGGATCTTCATTTTGTGAAACATAATTCGCAGGGATGCCGTCTAATATAGTGACTAGTGACAAGCCAGTATATCTGACAGGAGGAGGATCGCATATGAGACGGACTTTCATGCGATGGTTGGCGCTCCCGCTCGTCATGATGCTCGCGTTCAGCAGTCAGGCAGCAGCCTTCAGCGATCTGCCGGAGACGGATGAGGCGAGGGAGAAGATCATCCGTTTGCAGGAGCAAGGGATTATCAATGGCGTGAATGGTGCTTTCTTCGGCGATAAGGAACTGACCTATGCTGAGGGTATTCACATGATCGTGAAGGGGCTGGACCTGAGTCTAGATGCACATCAAGTTGAGAAGGCGCCGAAGGCCGAAGATTACTATGATCATGTTCCGGAGGATGCTTGGTATGCAGAATCACTCATCATCGCAGCCGCTCACGGACTGGAGCTTGGCCGAGACCTGGATCCGCATGCGGTCATGACGAGAGAAGCGTATGCCCATTATCTGATCGAGGCGCTTAACACAACGGGTGTTTATCCGTTCACGCTCATCTATCTTGTTATCAATGACGAATCGGAGATTGCCCCTGCTTATGTGAACAATATTCAACTGCTGCTGAATGCGGGGATCGTTCAGCTGGATGAGGAGCTGAATTTCTATCCGAAACAGCCGATCACCCGCAGGGATGCGGCGCTCTGGCTGCATGATACGATCGAGTTTAAGAACCAATCCCAAATCGTACAATCCGGGACGGATCCTGAGAATGGGGAAGTGACCTTCGAGGTCACTCCGATCAACGAAGAAGTCAGCAAAGTTACAGTTTATTGGGGTGAACAGCCGCATCCGGGGTATGGAATCCGGATCAACGCGATAGAGTTCGTGCATGAAGCGATGACGGCGGTCGTCTACTATGAGCGCCTGTATCCTGATCCGGATCTGATGTATCCACAAGTGATCGTCTATCCGAAGGCTGCTGCATATGTACCTGCTGGATACAGCGTTGTGATCGACGAGCGCGCATCGGAAACGGATTCGAAGATCATACCGCCGAAACCGATCGAGCTTGAACCGCCGATCAAGATCGAACCGCCTGTGAAGAGGTTGAAGTGATAGAGGTAGAAGATAGATCATGATGGCAGAAGATTCATGCAGTTCGTTGGCGAAACGGACTGCATTTTTTTGTATGGAAGGAACGTATTTTTTGTATTCGTATGGAATAACAAAGGTAAGCGTGGCGGCGGTATCGAAGATATACTCGAATCTGTCATCGAAACGCACACAATGTCAGGCTGCCTCCGGCGTTCGGTGGTACCATCGGATTAGGAAGGTGATCAGGGTGGAATGGCTGAAGCGAATGCAAGCCGCAATCGATTATATGGAAGACCATATGGATGAGCGCATCACGATCGAAGAAATCGCGAGGGCCGCGTGCTCGTCAACGCATCATTTCCAACGGATGTTCTATATGCTCTCAGGGGTGACCGTCGGCGAATATCTGCGCAGGCGGAGGTTGACGCTGGCGGCTCAGGAACTGGCCAGTTCCTCATCGAAGGTAATCGATACCGCGCTGAAGTACGGATATGATTCACCGGAATCCTTTGCTAAGGCATTCCGTAAGGTGCACGGTGTATCGCCGTCGCAGGCGCGCCATGCCGGAGTGAAGCTGAAGGCCTTTCCGCGGATCGCCATCCAGATCATGTTGAAGGGAGATCAGGAGATGGATTATCGCATCGTGGAACGAGAGGGTTTTACACTGATTGGGAAAGTGATCGAGACGACTTCTGCAGGCGGCAAGAGTTCGAAGGAGATCACGGAGTTCTGGAGAGCATGCTTCGAGCAGGGAGTGATCCAGCGTCTGAGTGAACAGATCGAGGAAGAGAAACTGTATGGCGTGGTCTATGGGTTCGACTGTGAGCAGGACAGCTTCAAGTATATGATCGCCGGTCGAGCGGCCCGAGGTGCGCTGGCGGATCATCCACAGGCCGCGGAAGTTGGTCAGGCAGCGGAGGCAGATTCTCAGACAGCGGATGAATTCAAGACGCTTGAGATTCCCGCATCAACATGGGCAGTCTTCACCTGTGTCGGTCCGATGCCGGGAGCGATCCAATCGTTGATCCATAGGATCTATCAGGAGTGGTTCCCAGCGACGGGATATGAACATGCGGGGACGCCGGAATTTGAACTGTATCCGCCCGGCGACAGTTCGTCGGAAGACTATCAATGCGAGATGTGGATTCCGGTGATTAAGAAGGAATAAGGAAGTTGTACGGCGGATGATGAATGAGGATGGATGAGTGGAAATGGGAAGGGACAGCTCGCTTGTGCGGGCTGTTTTTATTTTGGGGATGAAGATCGGCGGCGGGACAAAATGCAACATTTTTAACTCTTGATTACATTATTGTTAATTTATAATCTATTAGATGATACAGAAAATTGGGAAATGTTTATTAAATATGTAAAAATACTGAGAATGACACGAATATTGAAAGATGATGAAGAGGTGAATTGACTTGAAGCAGTGTTAACTTGAAACGTTCTCCAACAAAAAATGATCACGAATAATGGAGGATGGATGATGAGTAGAAAAATTTTTAATTTGATTTTGATCATTACTGTTATAACCAGTTTGGTTACAGGTTGGGTGCCAGCAGCGCTGGAGTACAATCATTATGCAAATGTAAATCCGAATCTAGACAGTGATACATATGTTGGTGATGAATTTGAGGATGTAAGTGAAGAGTTGGACGATGATCTGGTAATTGACCATGATGTCGAGGAGTATATGGGATCGGATCAATCGTCAGATGAAGGTGAAGGAGACGCAAGTGTGGATCCGAGTCATGAGGATGACAGCATAGAGGGGGAACCGAGTGACAATCAAAACGACGAACCAGTACCAGATAATGTTGATGAGAACGTTGATTCGGGTCAACTGCAGAATGAAGATGAGGGTGATGAAAGTGAGGATCCGAGCAGCGGGAATGAAAACGGTGTTGGCGAAGAACCGGGTGATGGACAAGGCAACGATCCGGTAGCGGATGATGATACAGATCGGCAGAAGCCGGTAGAAAATGAAGAAGATCAAGACAATATTCCTGCAGAGGAACCTATTACTGAGCCTATTAATGAAGAAGAACCTGCTGCCAATGAAGATACCACACCGCCTACGATTCCTAGCAACCTCAGATATTCAGATTTGACTGATACGAGTGTAACGCTTATTTGGGATGCATCAACCGATGATGTAAGCGTTTTCGGCTAAGTTATCTATTAGGATGGACAAAGGTATGCCACAGTAACGGAAACGGTATATGGAATAACAGGATTGACGCCGGCAACGGAATATTGGTTCAGTGTGGAAGCTTTCGATTCTGCGGGCAATTATTCAGGGCAAAGCGATGCGATTTTGATAGAGACTTTGCCGCACATAAACATTGATCAAGCTCAACATCTAAGTTCTTATCATAATCGCTGGAGCGGTAGTGTGTATTTAGCTGGTGATACTACTTCGCTTTATTATGCAGAATTGGAGGGAGATAAAAATTTTTATTACAACTCAAGGCATTCTCCTGTTGAATGTTTACGACGATGGGGGACGAGTTGTAGACTTTCGCAATCATGGGACGTTATATAACTCTGTATTTCACGTAGAGTATAGTGGAAAATATTATATTGAATTAGGGCCCGGTACGGATACGAAAGGTTATGTATGGATACACGAATATATCGATGATTCTAGTTTTCAATATACAACGCAATTGAGAGGTTCTACTCAGTCGATATATAGTTTGAAACTGAGTAAAGATCGTACCTTGTGGTTCAGTGTGGTAGAGGAACCTGATGGAATAGAATATCTTTATCGATATGACAATCCGAGTTTGTCAGGATATTATATAACACCGTGGAAATCATTTGAGTATACAGCTTCGTCGGATTTGGTCTTCTATGTGAAAGCAGTACACACCAGTGTCCTGCTTGATGAAGGACCGATGGGGAAAGGATGGGTCCATAACTATGAAACCCATATGGCGTTTCAAGAGGATGGAAGCATCAAGGTATATTGGAGTACAAATCAAGCGAATGAATTTGAAGCACAGGATGAACAAACATTGTTTATCTATTTGATGAAGAAACTTTGCCTCTAAAGTCATTGGGTTAACTGCACTCCCATAACCGTAAGAGACATCTCCGTGATGAAGACTAAATGCATCAGCTCTTCAATCAGGTTTTCCTCATCTTCTGTAATTTGTCTTCCCTCTGATAAGGGGAACCCTTTAGGGTTCCCCTTATAAATTTAAATATTGATTCTCTTCTTTATGAGATAGCAGCTTTCTTTTTATTGCGATGTGTTCGCAATATTACATACACCACAAACAAGACCGTCACTAATGCAGGCAATAAGAGAGGAAGCATTAGGTTGCCAATAGAAACCGATAAGATAAAGTGGATAGGTACATTTAATATGGCAATCCCAAGTAATAGTAACACACTGTATCGAACATACAGAGTTTGGAAACTAAGACTCATACTTAACAACGCGTACAAAGCAATTAGAATGAACAATACGATAAATGCGTATTCAACTATTTTGGTTATGTTCCCAAACTGTCTAATTGATTCGAAGTCTTGTTCTGTAAGTGAACCTTTAGCTTGCCAAACTTCGGCTCTTTGAAAACGTAAATGATTCATGTAAACAAAAATCAAATGAATACACGCCATTAACACAACATATACTCGCAACATTAAAATGCTTTTTTTGTTATTCGTACTCACTAATCATCACTCCTTCTTATTAACTAATCTAATTAAATTATCAATTATTGATCTTATCGTATCGTAAAATACATATATGGTAAATAATGATTTTTGAATTTCCGATATAAATTTGTTATGGTTTTTTTGTTATTTTCGATCGTTGATCTTTATAACGTATACATATATTATGTCGATTTGTGGATTTTATCGCCGCCTAGTCAATTTTCCCCATCGAACAGTCCAAATATATCCTTCCATCCGCTTTTATATAATCGTTCTGCTGGAGAAGATCGATGAGCTAGGCAATACGACAGACTATCAATATGATGTCAGAGGATATCTGACGAAGGTCATTGATGCGCTGGGCCGTCTGGCAGAACGGAATGACGACACAGGGCTGATTCAGTATCAATATGATGCGAATGATAACCTGCTGCAGATGAGTGAAGATACTTCGGGAACGATTGTACGTGAATATGATGCATTGAATCGCGTTACGAAGTTCATCGATGTATACGACCATGAGATCCAATATGAATATGATGCAGCAGGGAATCTGATCCGTTTGATCTATCCGGATGGCAAGCACGTTGCTTATACGTATGATCGGAACAACCAGATAAAGACGGTTGAAGACTGGTTGGGCAATATTTCTCAGTATGAGTATGATGCTAATGGCAGATTGATCCGTACCGTTAAACCAGATGGATCTGAAGAACTTCGCACGTATAACGAAGCTGGTCAACTGATTCGTCTGTTGAATAGGACGGCTTCAGGGGAAGTGATCAATGATGACCATTATGTCTATGATGCTTACGGCAATGTGATCGGAGAGTCGGATACTGCCTATGAGTATGATGCTCTATATCGTGTCGTCAGCAGCGATGACATGCAATACGAGTATGATGCAGCAGGCAACCCATGTATGGGATGCTGACGGCCATCTGCTTCACGCGATGACTTATGCCGAGGATAACCGTCTGGCGACATACAATGGTCATGCTGTGATCCATGACGCGGACGGCAACATGATCCACGGTCCGCTGCAAGGCGATATGGCAGAGTTCCTATACGACAGCCGCAATCGTCTGATACGCGCTGGCGATCATGTTTATCGTTATGATGCGGAAGATCGCCGGATCGCCCAGATCGTAGAAGGTACGGAGATCCGCTATGTCATTGATCCTGAGGCGTACTACTCTCAACTGCTGATGGAGGCGGATGACCAGGGGAATCCGATCGCGTACTATATCTATGGCCATGGTCTGATCGCTAGAGTGGATGCAGAGGGTGCTTATCAGACGTACCACTATGATCGCAGAGGAAGTACCGTCGCACTAACGGATCTGGCAGGCCATGTAACCGACCGTTACACGTACGGAATATATGGCGAACTGCTGAATGCAGAAGGCGAGACGAAGCAGCCTTTCCTCTATAACAGCAGAGACGGCGTTATGACGGATGATAACGGCTTGTATTACATGCGGGCTCGTTATTATCATCCGGAGATCAAGCGGTTTATTAAC
Source organism: Insulibacter thermoxylanivorax (assembly GCF_015472005.1). Taxonomy (NCBI): domain Bacteria; kingdom Bacillati; phylum Bacillota; class Bacilli; order Caryophanales; family Paenibacillaceae; genus Insulibacter; species Insulibacter thermoxylanivorax. The sequence goes on from NZ_BMAQ01000042.1 coordinate 14,315, forward strand.
CGAGATGTTGTACCTGGGACCATTGCCGAAGCACAAACGCTAAACCGCTATGCCTACGTGAACGGGAATCCGATCAGTTATGTGGATCCCTTCGGCCTTGCCCGTGCCGGTGACCTGACATTCTTGGAGAAGTCGGCTTATTTCCTGCGTGACTTTGTTCGATTTAGAGAGTGCAGTAGAACAGGATGTAAGTATAAACATTATATTGATGGGTACCGATGATGTGGAGAAAGTCAGCATTGCAGCATAAGATATTTTTTGGACAGAAGCTGACTAAGGGAGGGGCTACCCATTGAGTTCTTTAATGTCGAATTTCGCATACTACTTTATGATGCACAAGAAGAAACGAAGAAAGTAGAAATTTTATTCGAGGATTCGGTACGTGCTTACAGAAGTACCGATGAAAGTTATAGATTAAGTACAATAAACAAGCTTGATGAGCTATACGGGACTGAGTTCTATAAAGACCGTACTTTTTTCAAGGTTAAATATTCCGAATATATTCAATGGCTGTCAGAACAGTCTTACGGGATGATTGACTTAGAGCAAATGCAGCACTTTTCGATCTTAGCAGTCGATTCTATTGTGGATATTATTGCTGCGTACGAACCAAAGGTTTCCAAGCTATTTTGATGTTTGAGTCGGTTAGAATCGACAGTTTTTGTTGACTCACTTGAGGGATGCATACTGGCGTACGGTGAATCGGCATGATTTGTCGTCTCAGTCTTTAGAACATCGACTTCGGGCTTTGAGACAACAGATAATGTCGTCTCAGTCCTTGAACACTCGGCTGTGAGTGCTGAAACAACAAATAATATCGACTCAAGTCACAAACAGCACAAGCATCCTCTGAAACAACATTTTGTATCGATTTACACAGCAAAAAGTCTGCCCGCACTGTCTCCTCCCGCCAGCGAGATCGTTAATCGTATGAAACGCCCCTTGAGCCTTTAGCTCCAAGGGGCGTTTGATTGTACCAACTCGGCTTCCACGCTGGATTCAGCCTCTCGCCAGCACCAGAATCAGCGCCGCACAGACTCCAGCATCAACGCCGCATCGGCAACGGTAACATCAGTGACCATCATTCACCGGCAACAACACTAACGCAGCACTGGCACCGGAAACTTCAACGTCCATCAGTACCAGCACCAGTATCAGTGTCAGCTGCTGCACCTGCATCGGCGATCGCCAGGGCAGCATCAGCTTCTGTATCGGCACCGGCGTCAGCATCGCCGCCATTAGCTGGGAACTCGTCTTCCGGCAAGCGGATCCAGCGTTTCAGATAGCCTTGATCATACAGCGCTTTGATCAGAACGGTCAGCACCGGCGACAAGATCAAGCCGGCTACGCCGAAGATCGAGGTGGACAGCACCATGAAGGCGAGCATCGTGAAGGCGGATACGCCGAGGGAATTGCCCATGATCCTCGGTTCGAGGATCTGACGAATGGCCATGACGATCCCCAGCACAACGGTCAACCAGATGGCCAACCAGGTATTGCCGACGATGAGCAGGTAGATGATCCACGGGATGAAGAGCGCGGATACCCCGAGCAGCGGCAGAATATCCAGAAAGGCTGCGAACAAGGAGATCGTCAGCGCATTGTCGACACCCAGGATGAGCAGGGAGACCAAGATGATAACAAAAGAGATCGAGATCAGCTTGAACAGCGCTTTGAGATAGTTTACAATACCTTTCATCACGTTGTCCCGCAGGAAGTAGAAGGCCTTCTTGAAGGTGATCGGCGTTTTATCCTGCGCGACGCGTTTCCAGGTATTCGCCTCCAAGCTTAGGAAGAATGCCAGGATGATGGCAATCGTGAAGTCTACGATGAATCTGGAGACCGAATTGATCATGCCGATCAAGCTGGTAAGTCCGCTTTGCAGGATACTCGCAGCAAATTCAGCTAAGGAAGATGCATACTCTTGGATCTTCACTGTTACATCTTCCGGCAGGGCGTCCCATTCTGCTTGAAGGTTCGCCATTAAGACCGCCACTTGATCTTGGAATAGATTGGCGTAGGCAGGAATATTCTTAATCAATCCGGAGGTTTGGATGACGATCAGATATCCGACCCCGAACAGTAACGCCAGCAGAACGGCGGAATAGAATATTACAGATATGGATGTGGCGATGACCTTGCGCATGCCTCGGCGGTGCAAGAATCTCGCCAGCGGTTCGATGATCATGAAGATCACAAGTGCCAGCAAGATCGGTGCGGCGATATCATACAGCCAGCTGAACAGCCACATGATGAGATAGACCGTGAGTATGATCATTCCGATGTCAAATGCGGTGCGCCAATATTTTTTGTAAAACTCGATCATCTTGGTCCTCCTTGCTCGAATCAGCACTTATTGATAATATATTGATGATATGATGTAAGCGGATAATCTTGTTCAAATTATAAATTATAGCCGATTTTTTGGAAGAAAGGAAATGTAAGATCGTCGCTTATGCTTAGAAGATGGCACTTTTAATAGTTTTGGTGTAGTATATAACTAATAGTAAGTGACGGTCAAGATAGGAGGGGATCAGTATGTACCGGCTCGGACAGAAGGTATACATTGTCGGCGACAAGTTTGAGCAGAACTTGCCGATCGGCGAATACGGGTACATCATCGCGTATGACCGCAATGCCGACAATGCATTCGACTACGTCGTCAGGATTCCAAAGTTAGGCAAGCACGTGTACGTGCCTGCTTCCGATATTGAATTAGAAGAAGTCCTTCTGAAGAAGGAGGCTGACCGGATCGAACGGGAAGCGCTGATCGACTTCGCGCTTGCGACAAGGAATGAGGAATTATTCAGACGCATCATGAACGGGGATAAGGAAGAAGATGACGAGAAGAGCAAGGAAGTCCAGTCGACGGAAGATTTTATCAAGCAGGTCAATCTCCGTGCTTGGATCTAATCTGCCGGATTCCAAACGTATCTACCTATTATAAAGCCGCTCTATCCTTTCAGGATGGGCGGCTTGTTTCATATTCATCGGATCAGCTCAGTCTGGGTTGAGATCGATGAACGATCTTGATTCGACCAAGATTTGTCAAGGGTTTCGCCGATCGTTATAATAAGACTTGGGCTTGCTTCATCCAGCCTAATACGGAGCAGAAAGGATGTACGGTGATGAATGAGATGCAAACCTTTACGAACAGTTGGTCCAGTCATCGCAAGGCATTGGTACAATTGGTAGAGCGGGCGGGCGATGAGCATCTGCCCTTCAAGCCGTGGGACGGTGCGATGACGTTTGCAGAACTAGTCGTGCATATCGTCGGTTCGACGCATATGTTCGTGTCGATCGTCAGCGACAAAGAGAATGCTGCCGATGAGTCGCCGACAGTCAGCTCGGCGGATGAACTGCGCAAGCTCGTGCAGGATCTGACTAAGAGCACGCAGGAGATGCTTGAAGCGATAACTGAGGATCAGTTAGACCGAACCGTACAATTCGCTTCGATGTCCATGTCAGGCAAAGCGATGTTAGAGATGGCGAAGGAGCATGAGATCCATCACAAAGGCCAGCTCTTCACTTATGCCAGAATCTGCGGGATCAAGGATTTGCCGTTCTTCGTCATCCGTGGATAGTGTATAGGCAGCGATATTCGCTGCAGGTTGGACCGGAATCGCGCAGGTATGGGATTTCGGTCCTTTTTAGATGATAAGCGTGTAATTGAGTTGATCTTATAGGTAAGATATAATATTGAGAATGTAGATGTGTAAGAATGACAGGAGGGTGCGAGCATGAGCAGGATCACGATCCAAGATGTTGAACATGTGGCCAAGCTGGCCCGGTTAGAACTGCAAGACGATGAGAAGGAGAAGTTCGCTGAGCAGCTTGATGCTATACTGCAGTATATTCAGAAGTTAGAAGAACTGAACACGGACGATGTAGAACCCACCAGTCATGTTATTCCGCTGGTGAATGTGATGCGCGAGGATGAGCCCCGTCCATCGCTGCCGATTGACAAAGTCCTGTTGAACGCGCCGGACCATGAAGACGGACATTTCAAAGTCCCGGCTGTCTTAGAATAGCGGAAGGGGGAATATAGCGTGTCTTTACTGGACCTTAGATTACAGGAGTTACATAGCCGCTTGGAGCAAAAGGAGATCACCGTGTCGGATTTGGTGGATGCTTCCCTGAAGCGGATCCGTGCTGTTGATGGGAAGATCGGGGCATTCCTCAACATCGATGAAGAGGGTGCGAAGGAAACGGCTAAGAAGCTGCAGGAGAAGTTGGACAAGGGAGAGAAGCGCGGCCTGCTCTTCGGCCTTCCTGCTGCTTTGAAGGATAATATCGTCACAGAAGGGATCGTGACGACTTGTGCGAGCAAGCATCTGGAGAACTATCAGCCGATCTATGATGCAACGGTCGTTCAGAAGCTGAAAGAGGCGGAATCCGTCGTGCTTGGCAAGTGCAACATGGACGAATTTGCGATGGGCGGATCCAGTGAAACCTCTGCTTATAAGATCACGCGTAACCCATGGAACGAAGAACATGTTCCCGGCGGTTCCAGCAGCGGTTCTGCTGCGGCGGTAGCGGCGGGGGAGGTTTATTTTGCGCTGGGTACGGATACGGGGGGTTCCATTCGCCAGCCTGCTTCTTATTGCGGAGTGGTTGGTTTGAAGCCTACGTACGGCCGGGTGTCGCGTTTCGGTGCTGTGGCCTTTGCTTCTTCGCTGGATCAGATCGGTCCGATTACCAAAAACGTCGAGGACGCTGCCTATGTGCTGCAGAGCATCGCAGGATATGACCCGATGGATTCCACATCGGCGAATGTGGAAGTGCCGAATTATCTCAGTGCGCTGACGGGCGATGTCAAAGGCCTGCGCATCGGCGTGCCGAAGGAGTATCTCGGCGAGGGGATCGATCCAGCGGTGAAGGATGCCGTGATGAATGCGCTTAAGGTTCTGGAAGGTCTTGGGGCGACTTGGGAAGAGATCGCGCTGCCTCATACGGAGTACGCGATTGCTTCCTATTATATCATCGCTTCCTCGGAAGCATCGTCCAATCTGGCGAGATTCGACGGCATCCGCTACGGCGTGCGTTCGGCTAATGCAAGCAGCCTGCTGGAAGTTTATGAGAAGTCGCGCAGCGAAGGCTTCGGTCCTGAGGTCAAACGCCGTATCATGCTGGGCACCTACGCACTAAGCTCCGGCTATTATGATGCCTATTACTTGAAAGCGCAGAAAGTGCGCACCTTGATCAAACAGGATTTCGATCGCGCCTTTGAACAGGTGGATGTGATTATCGGTCCGACGACGCCGACGCCGGCCTTTAAGATTGGCGAACTGATCGATGATCCGTTGACGATGTATCTGAACGATGTATGCACGGTTCCGGTCAGCTTGGCAGGTATGCCGGCGATCAGTGTGCCTTGCGGCATGGTAAACGGTCTGCCGGTCGGCATGCAGGTAATCGGCAAGGCGTTCGATGAGGCAACGATTCTCCGAGTCGCTCATGCCTTCGAACAGAGCACGGAATTTCACAAACTTCGTCCGTCGCTGTAAGCGGCGTGATCCGATAGGAGGTTCTTATTCATGACAGCAACGCCAAAATACGAAACCGTCATCGGCTTAGAGGTTCACGTCGAGCTTCATACGAAGACGAAGATCTTCTGCGGCTGCTCGACCTCGTTTGGCGCGCCGCCCAACCAGCATACTTGTCCGATCTGTCTCGGACATCCGGGCGTGCTGCCGGTACTGAATCGACAAGCGGTTGAATATGCTATGAAAGCAGCGATGGCGCTGAACTGCGAGATCTCAACCCATACCAAATTCGATCGCAAAAACTATTTTTATCCGGACTCTCCGAAGGCGTATCAGATCTCGCAAGACGATCAGCCGATCGGGAAGAACGGCTGGATCGATATCGAGATCGACGGTCAGACGAAGCGGATCGGCATCACTCGCGTGCATCTTGAAGAAGACGCGGGCAAGCTGCTGCACGTGGAAGGGGAGAACGCTTCGCTGGTCGACTTCAACCGGGTTGGCACACCGCTGATCGAGATCGTCTCGGAGCCGGATATCCGTTCGCCGGAGGAAGCCCGGCTGTATCTGGAGAAGCTGCGGGCCATTATGCTGTACTGCGGCGTATCCGATGTGAAGATGGAGGAAGGGTCGCTCCGCTGTGACGCGAATATCTCGCTGCGCCCATACGGACAGGAGAAGTTCGGCACGCGTGTGGAGCTTAAGAATATGAACTCCTTCCGCAGCGTGCAGCGCGGTTTGGAATATGAAGAGTGGCGTCAGGCGGATGTCCTGGACAGCGGCGGTGAAGTAGTACAGGAAACCCGTCGTTACGACGAAGCGACCGGCAAGACGATCTCTATGCGCAGCAAAGAGGATTCAGAAGACTACCGTTACTTCTCGGATCCGGACCTGGTGCGCCTCTATATCGATGATGAGTGGAAGGAACGGGTGCGTGCCACCATTCCTGAGCTTCCGGATTCCCGCAAGGCGAGATATGTTCGGGATTACGGCCTGCCGACCTATGATGCGGAAGTGATCACCACTTCCAAAGAGCTTGCGGACCTCTTCGAAGAAAGCTTGAAGTACACCCAGGATGCCAAGGCCGTCGCCAACTGGATCATGGGTGATCTGCTCGGCTACTTGAATGCCAACAACCTTGAATTGTCGCAAGTGAAGATCAGCGGCCAAGGGCTGGGCGAGATGATCGGTTTGATCGAGAAGGGCACGATCAGCGGTAAGATCGCCAAGACGGTGTTCAAGGAGATGCTCGAGACCGGCAAGTCGCCGCAGGCGATCGTCGAAGAGAAAGGGCTCGTACAGATCAATGATGAGGGAGCGATCAAAGCCATCGTTGACCAAGTGATCGCGAATAATCCGCAGTCTGTCGAGGACTACAAAGCAGGCAAGCAGAAGGCGATCGGTTATCTCGTCGGTCAAGTGATGAAGGAAACGCGTGGCAAGGCGAATCCGGGTTTGGTGAACAAGCTGATCTTAGAAGCGATTAACAGTCAATAGTACGGGATGTCTCCGCAGGTGCAGGGTGAATTGTTGAACTGCTGAGATCGCCTCTAACCATCTACAGATGCTCGTCAGATGATCGGTATTGTTGCCGACCATCAGGCATGAAGGGAAGATGGCCTATGGTGCACATGGGAAGATATACCGCGGCGCTGCTCCTGATCGCAACAGGCGCAGCGCTGGTGTTTGATCAAATGTCTGGAACCCAATATATGCGCACGCTGGTTGAATGGTGGCCGGCAGTCTTAATCGTGCTGGGCGTCGAAGTGATCCTGTTGAGCTTGATCTATCGGAACCAGCCAGACAAGCTGCATTTCTCGTTCGGATCCGTATTTGGAGCGGCCGCCATCGCCTTCGTCGTGATGCTCATGACGGGCTTCGGCACGGGGAATATGGACACGCTGAACTGGCGCTTCTGGGAACAAGCTTGGAATCGGGTGGAGCGCCCCGTCGAGTATGTGCAGCCGGGTGCACAGACGGAGTTAATCCGCGTAAAAAACAGAAACGGCAAAGTGCTTCTGCAGTCGGGCGATACGGATCAAGTAGCGCTTCAATCCACGATCGTCTACTCGGGGCTGCTTAGTCAGCACGAAGCCCGTGCCGTTGAAGATGAATCCCGTCTGGAGATCCGTGATGACGGCAGGACGTTAGAGATCGAAGCCGTTGGAAAGAGGTACCGGAGATTCTTCTGGACGACGGAAGCTCGGATGGATGTGATCATCACCGTTCCGCGGGATCGCCTCTTCGATTACGAGCTCGAGCTGGCCAATGGAGATATCGATATCCGCAGTCTGGAACTGTTGGAGCGGATGAGCGTTCGAACCAGCAACGGCGATATCGATATCTATGACATCGCCGGCGATGTTCGGGCGGTAACGAAGAACGGCAATATCCATATCGGCCGCATGTATTCACAGGTCGAGGCGGAAACGAGCAATGGCGATGTCTGGATCACCGATGTCCGAGGACCGGCTGAAGTCAGAACGAAGAATGGCGACGTTGAAGCCAGGGATATCTACTCTTCCTTCATCGCGGAGACGAGCAATGGGGATATCATCGTAAGCTCTCCAATCGTCGGCGGCAATTGGAAGTTCTTATCGAAGAACGGGGATCTTGAACTCGAAGTACCGGAGACAGGAGATTACCGGATTCGCGGCAGAGGGGATATCAAAACCTCGATCCCATGGCTGAACAAGAAACGGAAGTCGGTAGAAGGCGAGATCGGCAGCGGACTGCATGTGATCGAAGCAGAGACGAAGAATGGCGACCTGGAAATCGATCTTATTCAGAAGTAGAGAGCAGTGTGGCCGTTTCCGAAGGTTCTTAGATGAGAGAGGATCCAATTATCGGTTATTGTCGAACGATTTATTGACAAGAAGCGTATTACAGACTTAAAATAAGAATATAATAATAATAATTATAATCTGACGAAATCGTACATGAAGGTGGTGAGGCGTAATGTCCTCTCGAGTCGAACACGCTTTGCAGAAGTTAAAGGCGACCGGTATTCGCATGACTCCGCAAAGGCAAGCGATCTTGACATTCCTGATGGAATCTATGACGCATCCGAGTGCGGATGAGATCTATAGATCCCTGGAACCCAAATTCCCTAATATGAGTGTGGCAACGGTCTATAACAACCTCAAAGTGTTCGTAGAAGCGGGATTAGTGCGAGAGCTGACCTATGGTGATGGCGCTAGTCGGTTCGATGCGGATATGAGCGATCACTATCATGTCACCTGCGAACAATGCGGAACGATCGTTGACTTCGAGCACTCACCCTTATCGGATATCGAACGAGAAGTGGAACAGCATACGGGCTTCGTAGTTAAGGGCCATCGCATGGAGTTTTACGGCACATGCCCGGATTGCATGGCGAAGTCATCGTCTGTGCACTAATTAACAGACGATATGGAGCATTTGCTTGTGATGAGCCCAGTTGGTGCCTATGTGCGTTAACGCATTTTTCTATCTTCCACACTGTGATAGATGAGGTATAATGAACGTGTTGCGATAAGCGGCACGTTTTTTCTTGTGCGTTAATGCTTTGATATCTGAGAGGAGAGGAAATGTACGAGTGGAGCAAACATTCACACCAAGGCCTTCCCGCAGACGCAGACGAAGCGGCCGTTGGATGAGTCGTCTCATCGTCCTGGCTGCCTTGGCATGGATTGCCTATTCCGTCGTGCTGGTCTACAACCACTGGCAGGAAAATCTGCCGAACAAGGAACACGTGCCCTTCGTTTACGACGGAATCGAGCAGCCAATCTATTACCAAGGCCAATTATATTCGCTGTCTGCCAGGGGTCAAGGGGATGCGCTGCAGCTTCCATTGGACTTCGTCCGCGAATATATCGATCCATATCTAACTTACGAAGAAGAAAGCCATTCGGTGATCTTAACGACGAAGGATCGCGTCATCCGCTTCAAGACGGAACAGCTCACCGCTTATATGAACGAGCAGCCCTTCGATCTGGAATACCCGGTTGAAGTGGTCGATGAGATCGTCTATATGCCGATTGCTCCGCTGTTAGACTTCTACGGCATACGCATCATGCAGGATGAGACGACGGGCGTGGTGCATGTGATGAAGCAAGGCGACGCAGTGCAGTGGGGAATCGCTGTACCGGGTGAAGATATGGAGACGATCGCCGTGCGTACCGCACCCACCATCAAAGCAGAGATTTATGCCGATCTGCGGATGGGAGAAGAGTTGATGCTCTGGGGCGAAGAGCAGGGCTGGTATATCGTGCAATTGACGAATGGGATTCTGGGCTATGCCCGCAAGCAGGATGTGCAGCTGTCGAAGATTGATCAAGTTCCCATGGAACCTAAGACGGTGCCCAACGTTCCTTGGCAGCCCTTGGGCGGCAAAGTCAACCTGACTTGGGAACATGTGACCGCCTATGGCAAAACGAATACCAGTGCGATTGGCGATATGCCGGGACTGAATGTGGTCTCCCCAACGTGGTTCCATCTAAAGGACGGCAAGGGCAATCTGACGAATCTCGCAGATCCGGCTTATATGAGCTGGGCGCATGATCGCGGGTATCAAGTATGGGCTTTGTTCAGCAATAATTTCGATCCGGATATTACCACGGAGGCCTTGGCCAGCTATGACACACGGATGCATATGATCAAGCAGCTGCTGTCCTTCGCGGAACTCTATAATCTGCAAGGGATCAATATCGACTTTGAGAACGTGTATCTCAAAGATAAGGACAAGCTGACCCAGTTCGTCAGAGAGTTGACGCCGCTGGCGCATGAGCAGGGACTGGTGATCTCGATTGATGTTACCGTGCGCGGCGGCAGCGAGATGTGGTCCTTGTTCCTGGACCGCAAGGCGCTTGGCGAAATCGTCGATTATATGATCTTGATGGGCTATGACGAACACTGGGCATCGAGCCCGGCAGCGGGATCCGTTGCTTCTCTGTCATGGGCTGAGAAAGGAATCAGGGATATTATCGCCTATGACGAAGTGCCTGCATCCAAGATGATCTTAGGCGTGCCTTTCTACACCAGATTGTGGGCGGAAGAAGTCGTGGACGGCAAGGTGAAGGTGAGCTCGCGGGCGTTGTATATGTCCGGCGCTCAGAAGATCATCGCTGACCGTGGATTAACGCCGGTATTTGACGAGAAGACGGGACAGAACTATGTAAGCTATGAGGAAGACGGCATCACCTATAAGATGTGGATCGAGGATGAGGTCTCGATGCGCGCCAGAGCAGAGATCGTGAAACGTTTGGATTTAGCAGGGATCGCTTCGTGGCGAAGAGGATTCGAGACCCCGAATATCTGGGAAGTCATCGAAGATGTGTTGAAAGTCAGACCGGAATGATCTGCCAATAATAAGATCCGTCCCGATTAGGGCGGATCTTTCATTATATATCTCGGTGTTTCGTTAAGTCCTTAAGTCCCTTCTTGTTCAACGGCAACTGTCTGCTGACCGGCTGCGTACTTGCTGTCGAAGGTCAGGATCGTATGACAGAACATGCAGCGATCGGTCTTTCCGATCATCTTCGTAAGTTTGCCGCATTCCGGGCACTCGATGCTGACGGTGTTGGTTGACATCATACCCGCCCAGAAATAAACGAATAAACTCGCTAACAGCGCAAGTGTGCCTATGACCAAGAAGATATAGGCGAAGATCCTGCCGATCTCATGACCGAACACGACGATGCCGCCGGTGCCGATGATCATCAGGCAGAGCCCGCTCATCGTCAGAAGCAGTCCCCATGTACGGAATTCATTGATCTTAGCTGATTTCAGTTTCATCGAAAATTCACTCTTTTCTTTGGAAAAGTGATCCCCGTGTGCAGGAATGTTAACTAACTTGTAGAATTATTTATTTGTTTATAGGTTAATGGATTGTATTGCCGGGGGGGCTATCTTTGATCAACGCTAAGAAGCTTTATACAGACAGATATGAAGCCGATGAGCGAATCATCGGTCTGCTCATTGTGAATAATGACAACCAAATCCATCCGCTGCTGGGCGGTTTTGACACTTTGGTCCTGGTCATTACAACAGACGGATATATGTCACAATCTATCTCACATTATATTAAAGATGACGTCAGGATACAAGAAAGATGGCTGTATGCGCATCATCTGGAGCAATGGCTGTTCCAGGAGGAGTGCCGCTATGTCATTCAGTGGCTCCTCGAAGGGGAGATTGTATTCGATCGAACGGGTTATGTGACGAAGCTTCGGGAAGAACTTCGATCCTTCAGGCAGGATCTGAGGGAGGAACGGTTGCTGCAGGAATTCGCCCTATTCTTGAAGACATATCTGCAAAGCAAGGAATATCTGAAGCGGGAGTATTACCTCGATGCCTACAGCCAGATCGTCGAAGCGATTCATCACTGGGCGCGGATCGTCGTGATCGAAGCGGGGGTTCATCCAGAGGAGATCGTATGGGAGCAGGTCTACGAGATCAATCCCGGAGTGTACAAGCTGTATGATGAACTAACGCGCAGTGATGAGACATTGGAACAACGTTTGCAGCTCATCGTATTGGTCTGTGAATTTACGATTGTCTCGAAGATGAAGGACTGCTGCAAACTGCTGCTCGACATTCTGAAGAGCGGCAAACGCTCTTGGAGTGTCCTGGAGCTCAGCCGTCACCCTAGACTGCAGCATCTGAACATCGACTTGACCCCAGTTTTGAAGAAATTGGCGGCTAAATCGCTGGTCAAAGAGATCCTGGCGGTACGCGACCCTCAGTTTGCCGAGATCGAATTGCAGTACAGTGCCGTGTGACGACGGATCTGTGTGATGCTGATGCAGAACCTGGCGCGTATAATATGTACGAATTACATGACAATATGTCGTACAGGAGTTTGTGCGTTCAGTTGCGGGTATGCTTCCGCTAGCGGTTTTGCATCCTGCTGCGATTTTGTCCTAAAAATAGGACAAAAATACGTGTGGATGCGAACAGGATCAGGTCTTTGTCCTAAAAATAGGACAAAGACTGCATGATTTAATGCCAGATGCAGGTTTTTGTCCTAAATATCGGATAAAAATGGTGCATGCAGGTCTCCAGCCCGTGGTTTTGTCCTAATAATCGGACACAAAGTATGGAACACACTCCAGGAAGGAGACTTTATTCGAAAAATCGGTTGAAACTTATGATATTTATATTTCGATTGGATCACGGCTGGCTGCGGATATTTCCTTTGTTGCACCCTTGAGAAATATGTTCTGTATGATAATTTATCTCAATAGACAGGATACTAAGAGGAAACTTGTGAGCGAGAAATGCAGGTTTCTCATATGTAATTGATTTTTCAAATTAGATCCCCTTGACTTCCTGTGCCAAGCTATGATAAATTATTTCTCGCCGCCGAAATTCGGCAACGGACTCTAATAAGTCTGAACCGAGGATGGCGGACTTGATTCGTTAGCTGAGCAAGTCTCATGGCTGAACGGTTGGCAGGATGCCGCTGGATCGGCCGAAAGAAAAAAACAAAAAAAGACTTGCAAAGTTGCTCGAATCTATGTTATAGTAAAAAAGTCGCCCTAAGGCGCCGACAACAAAGTCGATGTCGCTGAGTGACGACAAGATCAACACGCTTGTTCTTTGAAAACTGCAGAACGAACATGTAATGTCCTGACAGTAAGACATGGCTAGCCGATGACGGTTAGTGCATCTTACACGTCAATGAATGAACTTTCGAGCTTAGTTCAAAAGCTCTGTAATATCCCTCTGG
>NZ_BMAQ01000043.1 GCF_015472005.1 Insulibacter thermoxylanivorax
CCTAAGTTTATGTGAGGATGTGTCCAAACTTAGGGGGCTAATCCGCCTATTCCGTTAGCATCAGCATGCGTACAATAGCAACGGCAAACGCAACGGCAAACGCAACGGCAAACGCAACAGCAACGCAACAGCAAATGCAACAGCAACGCAACAGCAAATGCAACAGCAGACGCAACTTTAAGCGCTGCAGCACATGCACATCTGCCTGCGCAGCATCGCCAAGCGGAGAGTCGGCGCGGCTGTCCTAACTTTCATAGTTATGATTCCCAACCTGTCCGCATAGGTTGTACAGAGATCAGCAGGACAGGGGGATGCGGGGCGATGAATGCTTACTTGAGTATGGATCCGGCGGTGTATACCGGTCAATTCCTGGCGATCTTAGTGATGGCGCTGGCATTGGGGCTGGATGCCTTCTCCCTGGGAGTCGGGATCGGGATCAGGGGGATCCGGCTGCTGCACATCATGAAGATCAGCTTCATCGTCGGTATGTTCCACATCCTCATGCCCCTAATGGGGATGTTCACCGGCAACTATGTCAGCACGCTGCTGGGCAATATCGCGACGTTGTGCGGCGGCCTCCTGTTGGTCATACTCGGTTCTCATATGGTATACAGCACATTTCATACTGGACAGATGGAGCCCATCGATCATCATACGTTTCTGGGCTTGATGGTGCTTGGCCTCAGCGTGAGCGTGGATTCCTTCTCCGTCGGCCTGTCCCTTGGGCTGTTTCATGCTGATATCCTGCTGACGATGATGCTGTTCGGTCTATGCGGGGGGCTGATGGCGGCAGGAGGTCTGTGGCTTGGCAGGCACTTCAATGGCCTGCTCGGCGATTACGGGGAAGCCGTTGGCGGGTTGATTCTCATCCTCTTTGGCATTAAGTTCTTGTGGATATGAGTTTTAGGGCGGTATGTGCAAGGTGCAGAGGCGGGATGGGATCTGATAACCAAAAAGCATCGAAGAGATCATTCGGTCATCCCTCCATAATATTCTTAATCTAAGGTACAATAAGATAGATAACCTTGCGGCTGATTGCATGCAGCATTAACTGAGCATGAGATGTGATTTTCGGACAGGGTATCGACGCCTCTCTTCTCCATGATACAATCACGAAGGGATAAAGCGGCTGTGAAAGTGTACAAATGCAGTAAAGGAAAGCAGCCTGGATCGGATGTCAGCTCACATGATCGGGCGCCAGGTTAAGCAACGCTGCAGCTTGGTGCGGCAACCGCAAGATTAGAGGAGGAAGACCGATATGATGCGCATATTGTTTGTATGCACAGGCAATACATGTCGTTCGCCAATGGCGGAAGCTATATTCAACCATATGGCCAAGCAAGCCGGCATCGCAGCAGAAGCCCGCTCGGTCGGCGTCGCTGCTCTTACCGGCACGCCGATGTCGGACAAATCGCAAAAAGCGCTCAAAGACCGGGGCATCTCCGCAGAGCATCGATCTAAGCTTTTGAGCGAAGAGGATATTGCTTGGGCTGATCTGATCTTGACGATGACGATCGGGCATAAGCGGGCGGTCATAGAGCAGTACCCGGATGCGATCGACAAAGTCTACGCGCTCAAAGAATATACCCGGGATGATCTGGAATTGCGTCGTCACCTGGAGGAACGGGAGTCGCTGATCGCCGGTATGCAGCTGAGCATTGCGGCGAATCAGCCCCTCGATGAACGGGATAAGGAGCGGCTGTTGGAATTGGAACAGCTGCTTCCAAATTTCGATATTGCGGACCCTTTCGGCGGGGATCAGCGGGTGTATGATCATTGTGCGGTTGAGATCGAAGAAGAGCTCAAGCGGCTGATCGATAAATTGCAAGGATCTGCGAACGGACTTTATGAAGGGTCTGCGGGCGAGAAACTGTCAGGAATTGAATCTGAGCATCTTCCTGAATCAGGAGACATGCATCTGCCAGGAACTGAAGACGAACATCGATTAGGAACTGAAGACGAATATCAGTCAGGGGCTGAAAACAATCATCTGCCAGATGCTGGTGATGGGAACGAACAGAACATGGAGAGCGGCGAAGGCGGGGAGAAACAAGATCCATCCTAAGCGGAAACCGCCATACATCATCTTCAATACTAAACGAGCCCGGCATGAATAGGGATGCACAGGGCTCGTTGTTGTATGCGCAGGTTTAGGCATGGGATGTTAATATGAGATGTTAATGTTAACGTGGGATGTTAACGTGGGGATGTCTACGTGAGATGTTACGTGGGATGCTAACGGAATCTGATTCCGGTATTATGGCGGTTTGCAGCATCACGGTGATGTGCGCCTATTCGGCGGCGAAAGCATGCCGCTGCAATTCTCACTCCATCGCTCATCTAACGTTGTATCGATCACCAGTATGCTTCCGTGTTCGTTCGGCGATGCATACACGATAGGCGAGCCGTGCTCGATATCCGGCGGCGGTGTGAGAGCTCCTGTGCGGCCATCCTCCACGGGTTCCGGAAAGGTCTCATGATAGAAACTCACCACCGTCTTCTGGATGCTGTGAAACAGAGTGACGAAGGAGTAGGCTCCCGGCACCTTCATGTTCACCGCCAGAGTCAGCACAGCTGAACCGATGAAAACCGCAGCGATATACCGCAGTCTCTGATTCCAGCGCTGCACAGATCTGCGCCTTGCAAGCCGCTCCTCAACCCTCTTCCAAGACTCGGTGCTGTCCGGAATCTCGATCTCCTCGTATATTCGCTTCAGCGCTTGTTTTAATGTTTGATCCTGTCGATTATCATGGTCCATCATCGATCCCACTTTCTTCGAAACTGTTGGAGCAGCTTCTTTCTGGCGCGGAACAGCTTCTGACTGGCGGCTGTTTCCGCCAGACCGAGCATCTCCGCGATCTTCTTAAGCGGCCGTTCATCGACATAGTACAGCATGATCATCAGACGGTAATCCGGTTTGAGTTCAGCGATCGCTTCGTACAGCAGTTCATCGCGGATCATCTCTTCCACATGTTGGTCGATGGGCAGCTCTCTAGCCGCGCTCGCTTCATATATGCTCTCTATAGTATTGACGTCTTCCGCGTACAGGATATGACGCTCTCTGTCGATTCTTTTTAAGTAATCCAGTGCTCTGTTGCGGGCAACCTGCCTAATCCAGGGCAAGATCCTCTTCACATCATACTTATGAACAGCCGAGAGGATCTTGAAGAAGGATTCTTGGATCATATCTTCGGTCGCTGCGTGATCTTGCAGCAGATAGTAGATATCTTTGTATACATACGAATAGAAAGAGCGATAGATCGTTTGCTGCACTTCGGGATTTAAACCTTCAAATTGGAGGAGGAGATAGAACCATTCTTTCATGCCGCTGATCCTTTCAACATTCACTAATTAACAGGCGCACGCATTTTCGTACAGTAAATTAGCATATATACCAGATTTTAAGCATAATGGCTTAGGATGTAAAGGATGCGCCGTTGGTTGCAGCTTCAAAGGAGGGCTTTACAGAAATTTCGAAATGAAGTATGATGAAATCAACATTCTTGGCCTGATGTGACTGGCGACAGAAGTGGGTTAACCACGGTGGAGCATCAGGCAATACGGCCGGTCGCCTGGGCAGAGCACTTCGCGCTGATGAAGCGCTAGGTTGCTCTGCCCGTTGTCATTTTTCGATACACAAAGGGATGCTTCCAGAGTGTCGAACATCTCTGACCTGTGCCGTGAACATGGGTATAATAGAAGTCAGTTAAGGAGGTTATCACTTATGAAAATTGCTATCGGTGCTGATCACGGAGGTTTCCGGCTGAAAGATGAGATCATCAAAGTCATCAAGGAGCTCGGCCATGAAGTGATGGACTTCGGCTGCACATGCGGGGATTCGGTGGATTATCCGGACTATGCCCTCCCGGTATGCGAGCAGGTGGTATCCGGCAAAGCGGACCGCGGCATCCTCATCTGCGGCACGGGCATCGGTATGTCGATTGCTGCGAATAAGATTAAAGGGATCCGCTGCGCGTTGGTTCATGATGTTTTCTCAGCTAAGGCAACAAGAGAGCACAACGACACGAATGTCCTGGCGATGGGAGAGAGGGTCATCGGTCCCGGACTGGCAGCGGAGATCGTCCGCGTATGGCTGACGACGGAATTCTCGAACGAACCGAGACACGTGAATCGGATTCAGAAGGTACAAGCACTGGAGGAGAAGCAATCCTAATCCGCTTCAAGAACCATAACGATCCTTGAATCATAACGATGGAGGTGGCGGGACAGATGGCGGATCTTGCGATGATCGCAAGACAGACGGAGACGATCGTGCGTGAGACGGCGGAAGCAGCCAAACTCACCGCAGGCAGACTGCTGGTCATCGGTGTGAGCACCAGTGAGGTGATCGGCCAGCGCATCGGTACCTCCGGTGCTCTGGAGATTGCGGAGGCGATCTTCACGGGAGTGGAGAAGGTGCGGCAAGAGTCCGGTTTCTGGACAGCCTACCAATGCTGTGAACATCTGAATCGCGCGCTCGTCATGGAGCGTTCGGCAGCCGTGGCTATGGGGCTTGAAGAGGTAACAGCTGTACCGGTGCCGAATGCAGGAGGATCGATGGCAGCTTTGGCCTACCGCAAGCTTGCGGAGCCCTGTCTGGTCGAAGCCGTAGAGGCGCATGCCGGCATCGATATCGGGGAGACGCTCATCGGCATGCATCTGCGCCGTGTAGCTGTACCGTTCCGCCCGTCGCTGCGTCAGGTGGGCGAAGCGAGAGTGACCGCGGCCTATACCAGGCCGAAGCTGATCGGCGGAGAACGTGCAGTATACAGACTAGAAGCGAACTCAGAAGGAAACTGTTGATCCAGTCCAGCTGAAGCGCCGTACGAACATCCAAATGTCGATACGGCACGTCATTACGGCGTGAATGCAGGCGGTAACTATATTTCATGATAGAAGGGTGATGAAGCAATATGGAACATCTACGCAAGGCCGATCCGGAGATCTTAGCTGCGATGGGCCAAGAACTGAAGAGACAGCAGGATAATATCGAATTGATTGCATCGGAGAATATCGTCAGCCGTGCGGTCATGGAAGCGATGGGTTCCGTGCTGACGAACAAGTACGCGGAAGGCTACCCGGGCAGACGTTACTACGGCGGATGCGAGTACGTCGACATCGTCGAGGACATCGCACGGGAGCGGGCGAAGCAGCTGTTCGGTGCGGAGCATGTGAACGTGCAGCCGCATTCCGGGGCACAAGCGAACATGGCGGTATATCTGGCAGCACTTAATCCCGGCGATACGGTACTGGGCATGAACTTAGCGCATGGCGGTCATCTTACGCACGGCAGCCCGGTGAATGCCTCCGGAATCCTGTATAACTTCGTTGCATACGGCGTCCATCCGGAGACGTATATGATCGACTATGATGAGGTGCGCAAGGCGGCATTCAAACATCGGCCGCGCATGATCGTAGCCGGTGCCAGCGCCTATCCGCGGACAATCGACTTCGAAGCCTTCGCTTCCATCGCCAATGATGTGGGAGCCCTGCTGTTCGTCGACATGGCTCATATCGCCGGCCTGGTGGCAGCGGGTCTGCATCCGAACCCAGTGCCTCATGCGCACTTCGTGACGACGACGACGCATAAGACACTTCGCGGGCCGCGCGGCGGCATGATCATGACGCGCAAGTCTTGGGCGGCGGCGATCGACAAGGCCGTCTTCCCGGGTACCCAGGGCGGACCGCTGATGCATGTCATCGCGGCGAAGGGCGTAGCCTTAGGCGAAGCTTTGAAGCCGGAATTCAAGGCTTATGCAGAGCGAGTAGTGAAGAACGCGAAGGTGTTGGCCGAAGCGCTGATGGCGGAGGGCATCGATGTCATCTCCGGCGGTACGGACAACCATCTGCTGCTGCTTGACCTGCGCAGTTTGAATATCACCGGCAGAGATGCGGAGCAAGTGCTCGATGAAGTGCGGATCACCGTCAACAAGAACGCGATCCCCTTCGATCCGACCAGCCCGTTCGTGACAAGCGGCATCCGCATCGGCACGCCGGCGGCGACCACACGGGGCATGGGCGAGGAAGAGATGAAAGTGATCGCGAAGATCATCGCTTCCGTTCTTAAGGCTCCTCATGATGAGAGCGTGAAGGAGAAGGCCCGCGCGCAAGTGCAGGAGCTGACGGAACGCTTCCCGCTGTATGAAGGACTGGAATACTAAGCACACAAAGAGCAAGCAGCGAGCTCGACCAAATAAGCCCAAACAATAGGCGCCAAACTCAAGCCAATCAGCGGCGGCAGCCTGTGAGCCGGCATGCCGCATGATTGTGGTGACACCCTCTTATTCTCCGGAATAGGAGGGTGTTTGCTTTTTCCATTATTTGATCGTCATAAGTCTGCTCCTTCGGTGAGAAAATTTGGAGGACATCAACATGCGGGAGGCCGCCGCAGCAAAGCGGCCGCCACTAGAGAAAGGAGCGAACCTGTCATGAGGCGTGGATTCACGATGTTGTCCATCCTGGCAGTCCTAGCGCTGGCCCTGCTTACGACGATCAAGCTTCCCTTGAACGAGCCGGCGGGGGGCGGCCGGTCCCCGTATCACTTCGGCTTCAAGCGAAGCAAGGATGGAAGTCTCCCCTCCATCGAACAGGAAGGATTCAAGACGATTCTGGAGAAGCATGGCGCGATTTTCCTGGGCGATTCTTCGCAGAAGGAACTCTACCTTACCTTTGACAACGGCTATGAGAACGGCTATACGGCGAAGATCCTTGATGTTCTGAAGGAGAAGCAGGTGCCGGCGGCATTTTTTGTTACCGGGCATTATGTGAAGAGCGCGCCGGACCTTGTGCAGCGCATGGCCGAAGAAGGGCATATCGTCGGCAACCACTCTTGGTCCCATCCCGATATGACCACCCTGTCCGATGCGAAGATCAAAGAGGAACTGGTGAAGGTCCAAGAGGCCGTAGCGAGCCTGACCGGTCAGAAGGAGATGCGGTACCTGCGGCCGCCGCGGGGCATCTTCGATGAACGAGTCTTGGCGGTCAGCCGTGATGCCGGATATACCAGCGTTTTCTGGTCGATTGCTTATGCCGATTGGGATAAGAAGCAAGTGCGCGGCGCGCAGTATGCCTACGACAAGGTAATGGGCCAGCTGCATCCCGGCGCGGTCATCCTGCTTCATGCCGTATCGAAGGACAATGCCGATGCCCTTGGCCGCATCATCGATGATGCCCGGGCACAGGGTTATGAGTTCAAAAGTTTGGACGATCTGCAAGTCCGAAATTACTGATGGATAACGGAAGGAATGAAGTCAGGGCGAGGCGGTTGCGGATGGAATGAAGTCAGGGCGAGGCGGCGGGCGGAATGGATGATGATGGTTGCATGATCGGATGAGTGAAGGGCCGCGTGCTCTTTGCTCTTTTTGTATGGGCTGGATCTTGTTTTGTATCCGATTTTCAATCGTGCTAATATGGAATGAAGAAGAAGGAGGCGATGATGGTGAACTCTTCGAACATCCAACGGGCAACCTTTGCCGGAGGCTGCTTCTGGTGCATGGTATCTCCATTCGAAGATATGCCCGGCATCTTAAAGGTCGTGTCCGGATATACCGGCGGGCATAAAGAGAATCCGACCTATGAAGAGGTTTGTGCAGGTACCACCGGTCATTATGAAGCCGTGCAGATCACTTACGATGAGGATATCTTCCCCTATACCCGCCTGCTGGAGATCTACTGGCAGCAGATCGATCCGACGGATCCGGGAGGCCAGTTTAACGACCGCGGCCAGTCCTATCAGACGGCGATCTTCTATCACAATGAAGAGCAGCGGAACGCTGCCGAGGCTTCGAAGCAAGAGCTCGAAAGAAGCGGGCGCTTCAACAAGCCGATCGTCACGAAGATTCTCCCGGCAGGACCTTTCTATGAAGCTGAGGAGTATCACCAGGACTTCCACAAGAAAAATCCGTTTCATTACAAACGGTACAGGGAAGCATCCGGGCGCGATGCCTTCATCGAGAAGCATTGGATGAAGAAACCGGACCCGGAAGAACTGCGCAAGCGGCTGACACCGATGCAGTACGAGGTCACGCAGAACAACGGGACCGAACCGCCGTTCCAGAACGAATATTATGACCATGATGAGCCGGGGATCTATGTGGATATCGTGTCCGGCGAACCGCTGTTCAGCTCCTTGGACAAGTATGATGCAGGCTGCGGATGGCCAAGCTTTACAAGGCCGCTACACAGCTACAACATCAAGGAGAAGTTGGATCTCAGCCACAACATGGTCCGTACGGAGGTACGCAGCAGGTGGGCGGATTCTCATCTGGGTCATGTGTTTAACGACGGTCCGCCTGAGCACGGCGGGCTGAGGTACTGCATCAATTCTGCGGCGCTGCGCTTCATCCCCTTGGAAGATCTGGAGAAGGAAGGATACGGGGAATACCGGGTTCTCTTCGAGCAGAGGGAGCAGCAGAAATAACCTGATCCAGCCCTGACTGTATGAGGCTGTGCCTTGTTCAACCTATCGAACGTAAAATGTAAACTTTCATCGCCATAACTTCACGGTACTGTACAATGATTTTCATCTCTCGTGTATTTTGCAATTGCATCGAGCCAAGACCTGTAATACGCTTAACTAGCTGCCAGTCTGCGCCGGCCGCACAGCTGGCAGTACACTCTAACCGTACGGAGGCATCTGAAGAATATGGGTAAAGTAGTGGTATGCGATCATCCGCTGATCCAACATAAGTTAACGTACATAAGAGATGTGGAAACGAAGACTAAGGATTTTCGGCAGCTGGTCGATGAAGTGGCCATGCTGATGGCGTATGAGATTACGAGAGATCTCCCCCTGCAAGAGGTCGACATCAGGACGCCGGTATGTCCCACGAAAGGCAAAGTGATCGCCGGCCGCATGCTGGGCTTAGTGCCGATCTTGCGGGCGGGCCTGGGCATGGTAGATGGTGTGCTTAGGTTGCATCCAACGGCGAAAGTCGGCCATATCGGACTGTATCGGGATCCGGAGACGCTGCAGCCGGTGGAATATTACGAGAAGCTGCCATCGGATGTGCATGAGCGGGAATTGATCGTCATCGATCCGATGCTGGCAACAGGCGGTTCAGCCGCTGCGGCGATCTCTCTGCTGAAGAAGCGCAAGTGCACACAGATCAAGCTGATGTGCCTTATCGCTGCGCCGGAAGGCATCGAAGCGGTGCACAGCGAACATCCGGATGTGGATATCTATGTTGCAGCGGTGGATGAGAGACTGAATGAACAAGGATATATCGTACCGGGGCTCGGCGATGCCGGCGATCGGCTGTTCGGCACGAAGTGACCGGTACGAAGGAGATCATCGAAGATGATCGTATACGCCGGCGTATAGACGCCGGCTGCGCGGTCATCACGAGCCAGCGCCGCTCCCTCGTTCAGGGGCGGCTGTGAATATTATGGTAAGGGATGTAGAAATGATGTCTAAGTTAAGAGTCATGACGATCTTCGGCACACGGCCGGAAGCGATTAAGATGGCGCCTTTAGTGCTGGAGCTTAAGCGGTATCCGGAGGAGATCGAATCCCTCGTCTGCGTGACGGCTCAGCATCGCGAGCTCCTGGATTCGGTGCTGGAGATCTTCAAGATCACGCCCGACTATGACCTGAATGTGATGAAGGAGCGGCAGACGCTGCAGGAGCTCTCGATTCGCGTGCTGGAAGGGCTGGAACCGGTGTATCGAGAGGCGAAGCCTGATCTTGTCCTCGTGCACGGGGATACAAGCACGACCTTCTTAGCCAGCTATGCCGCGTTCTTGCAGCAGATCCGGGTCGGCCATGTCGAAGCGGGCCTGCGCACTTGGAATAAGCTGTCCCCTTATCCGGAGGAGATGAACCGGCAGCTCACCGGCGTGCTGGCTGATCTGCACTTCGCACCGACTTCTTGGTCGGCAGGGAATCTCCTGAAGGAGAACAAACCGGAGTCGGCGATCTACACGACGGGCAATACGGTCACGGACGTCTTCCAATATACGGTGCGGGAAGATTACAGCCATCCGCTGCTGACATGGGCGCAAGGCAAGCGGATCATCCTGATGACGGCCCATCGCCGGGAGAATCAAGGACAGAAACACCGTCAGATCTTCCAAGCGGTGAGACGCATCGCGGATGAGATGGATGATATCGCTGTCATCTATCCCGTCCATCCAAGTCCTGCTGTGAGAGAACCTGCTTATGAGATCCTAGGCGATCATCCGCGTATCCGCTTGACGGACCCGCTTGATGTCGTCGATCTGCATAATTTCTATCCGCATACCCATCTGATCTTGACGGACTCGGGCGGATTGCAGGAGGAGGCGCCGTCCTTCGGCGTACCGGTTCTCGTGCTGCGGGATACGACGGAGCGGCCGGAGGGGATCGAAGCCGGAACACTCGAACTTGCGGGGACCGAGGAAGAGCATGTCTATGCGAGGACGAAAGCGCTTCTTACGGACGAAGCGCTGTATCAGAGGATGAGCCAAGCAGCGAATCCCTATGGAGACGGACGCTGCTCACCCAGGATCGTACAAGCGATCTTGCATTATTTCGGTCGAACCAGCACCCGCCCAGAGGAGTTTAAAATATAGGTTCAATGACGTATATCACGCATCGACAATAGATATACGGTGCATGATTGTCGATAATTCGACGTTTTTGCAAATTCAGCTAATTCCTTCGATTGACAAACTAAATATCGCTTAGATAAAATAAGTAAGGATTATTGGGATTAGACCCAAGATTATGTTATAATTATGACCTGATGCTATAATTATAACATTGGCGGTGGTCTGCCAAACGTACCCAGTGAGGACGACGATGAATCCCAAGAAACCCGCACAGCCCCCGAGTTCATACAAGATTGCCTTAGCCTTCAGCGGCATAGGCGTCCAATTTGCAATCTGGATCATAATCGGATACTTGGCAGGCGCATGGCTGGTCAAGCATTTCGAGCTGTCACCATTGTGGAAGGGGCTCGGCGCTGTCGCCGGCATGCTTCTAGGTTTGGTGAGTGCGATCCTGCTGATGGTGAGATATCTGAGGGGGCAAGATGAATGACGGATATGGACAAGATCGTCCAGGCGATCACGAGAGTGACATACCTGTTGATATCGGTTTCCTTGCTGGGCTGGGTCTTCTTTCCCGATCTTCGTCCGATCATGGCGGGGTTCTTGATCGGTGCTGTGATCGGGTTGATCAATGTTCGCTATCTAGCGATAAGGATTCACAAAGTGACGGAGTCGGTTGTGAATCAAGAGTCGCGAAGATTCGGCCTGGGTTTTGGCATCCGCTTCCTGATTGCCTTGCTTGGGGTCATGGCCGCCCTTCGCTTAGAACAGATCTCCGTTGAAGGGACGGCAGCGGGATTGATCATCGTGCCGCTGCTGCTGATCCCGGTTGGGATTTTTCTGAGTATGAGGAGCTGAAGCTTCAAGGTTTTACTTCGCTGGAAAGGGGTGAATACTTTGAATGCATGATTCACCGATTATTAATATAGGCGGATTTAATATCGACTTATCTGCCGTAATTATGTTGACAGTCACCTGTGTCATCGCTTTCGTATTAGCGAGACTGGCAGTCCGCAATCTCTCCGTGGAGAATCCGGGTAAGCTGCAGAACTTCATGGAATGGCTGGTGGAGTTCGTACAGAACATCGTGGCCAGCGCCATGGATCTCCGCAAGGGGAAAGTGTTCATCTCTTTAGGTTTGACGCTGATGCTGTTCATCTTCGTGGCGAACCTATTGGGTCTGCCGTTCTCCATCGTAACGATTGCTGAAGGCGAGGTCCAGATCTTCGGTTATGCGATTGAGGCGACGAAGAATCTGGCGGAAGGAGAACATGCAGAACTTCTGTGGTGGAAATCCCCTACCGCGGATATCTCGATCACGACGGGACTGGCATTGGTTGTCTTCTTGGTGATACATATCCAAGGCTTAAGGATGAACCGGAAGCATTACTTAAGACATTATATTGAGCCTTATCCGATTTTCTTGCCGATCAATATCATCGAGCAGTTCTCGCGGCCGATCTCGCTGGCCATTCGTCTATACGCGAATATCTTCGCCGGCGAAGTATTGATCTACGCGATTCTGCAGGCAGGAATATTCGGAATTCCATTCCTGTCCGCATGGCAAGGCTTCAGTATATTCGTAGGTGCTTTGCAAGCCTTTATCTTCACGATGTTGACGATGGTCTACATCGGGCAAGCTGTGGTGCATGAGGAACATTAGTCCTATGCAATATAGATGAACTAAGTTTATTTTTAAACAAAATGGATATAGGAGGAAGTTAATTATGGAAATGTTAGCAGCAGCAATAGCAGTTGGTTTGGGGGCAATCAGTGCAGCCCTGGGGAACGGTTTGATTGTGAGCCGTACAGTGGAATCGATCGCGCGCCAACCTGAAGCAAGAGGACCACTGCAAACAACCATGTTCATCGGTGTAGGTATCGTAGAGGTCGTTCCCCTAGCCGCGGCCGTTATCGCTTTCTTGATTGTATTCGCTGGATAAACAAGATAGGGACAATATTCTAGCATGGCGGGGAAGGCAGAAGCCGTCCGCGCCTTTGTTTTGCATGAGGTATACGTGAGGGTATTGGAACCTGATTGAAGGGAGTGACTTCCTGCATGAATATTACATGGGAAAATATTGTCATGACCGTCGTTGCGTTCGGTATATTGTACTACTTTCTCCACAGATATGCCTTTGGTCCGCTGTTTTCCATCATGGAGAAGCGTCGTGAGCTCGTAACCTCACAGCTGAAAGAAGCGGAAGAGAACAAGCTCAGCAGCGAGAAGCTTCTGGCGGAACAGCGCGAGGCTTTGCAGCAAGCAAGAAATGAGGCTTCGGAGATCATCGAACGTGCGAAGGCGAATGCAACGAAGCAAGCGGAAGAGATCCTGAAGCTCGCACAGGAAGAGTCTGCTCGTATGAAAGAAGAAGCGGTCAAAGAGATTCAGCACGAGAAGGAGAAGGCGATTGCGGAAGTGCGCAGCCAAGTGACCGAGATGTCTGTGCTCATCGCTTCGAAGATCATCGACAAACAGATCGACGAGAAGACACAGTCCGAATTGATTGACCAGTACTTGAAAGAAGTAGGAGGTTAATCATGAGCGACCTCATTTTAGCCAAGCGCTATGCTAAAGCGCTGTACAGTTCCGCAGAAGAAGCGAACGCAGCTGAACAGATCGGCGAGCAGCTTAAGGCGGTTGTCGACTTGTTCGCGCAAGCGCAAGAACAGGACCCGATGGTTCGAAGCTTCCTGTCGCATCCTTCTGTTACGAATGAGGCGAAGATGGATGTGATCAAACAGGTCTTCGGAGATTCGTTGTCTGAATTGTTATACAATACCCTCGGCTTATTGATCGAACGGGGAAGATGGAGCCTTCTTCCGGCGTTGTATCAAGCATACGAGGAGATCGCTGACGAGAAGGCGGGAAGAGCGCGGGCGCTCGTGTACTCCGCTTACGAGCTTTCGAAAGCAGACAGCCAAGCGATCGCAGCGCAGTTCAGCAAGATTACGGGCAAACAGATCCTAGTGCAGAATATCGTCGATCGCTCCCTGATCGGAGGCATCCGCGTGCGGATCGGCGATCGGCTGTACGACGGCAGTATCGCAGGCAAGCTTGAACAACTGCGCAAACAATTGAAGCAGAATGCTTAAACGATAGGGGTGAGGTTCATGAGCATCAGACCTGAGGAAATCAGCACACTGATTAAGAAGCAGATTGAGAATTTTAAATCTGTAACTGAAGTACAAGACGTAGGTACGGTCATTACCGTCGGTGACGGGATTGCTCGCGCACATGGGCTGCAGAACGTGATGGCCGGCGAGCTCCTGGAGTTCGAGAACGGCGTAATGGGGATGGCACAGAACCTGGAAGAAGATAATGTCGGGATCATCATCCTCGGTCCTTATACCGACATCCACGAAGGCGATCAGGTGAAGCGTACAGGCCGGATCATGGAAGTTCCCGTCGGTGAAGCTCTGCTTGGACGCGTGGTGAACGCCATCGGCGAGCCGATCGACGGCAAGGGACCGATCCAAGCTTCGGAATACCGTCCGGTAGAAGCGCCGGCTCCAAGCGTTATGGACCGCAGATCGGTTCATGAACCGATGCAGACGGGGATCAAGGCGATCGACGCGATGATTCCGATCGGCCGCGGACAGCGGGAGCTGATCATCGGTGACCGTCAGACAGGGAAGACGACGATCGCGATCGATACGATCATCAACCAGAAAGGCAACGGCATGATCTGTATCTATGTAGCGATCGGCCAGAAGCAATCGACGGTAGCGAACGTCATGGAGACGCTCCGCAGACACGGGGCATTGGATTATACGATCATCGTCGCAGCGAATGCCTCCGAGCCTTCTCCGATGCTGTATCTGGCTCCATATGCAGGCTGTGCGATGGGCGAGTATTTCATGTACAAAGGCAAGCATGTACTCATCATCTATGATGACTTGTCGAAGCAAGCGGCTGCTTATCGTGAATTGTCCTTGCTGCTTCGTCGTCCTCCGGGCCGTGAAGCTTATCCCGGTGACGTCTTCTATCTGCACTCCCGTCTTCTGGA
This sequence comes from Insulibacter thermoxylanivorax, assembly GCF_015472005.1. NCBI lineage: Bacteria > Bacillati > Bacillota > Bacilli > Caryophanales > Paenibacillaceae > Insulibacter > Insulibacter thermoxylanivorax. The sequence continues at coordinate 14,540 of NZ_BMAQ01000043.1, forward strand.
GCGTGCTGCGAAGCTGAATGATGAGCTCGGCGGAGGTTCCTTGACTGCACTGCCGTTCATCGAGACCCAGGCAGGGGACGTATCGGCCTATATTCCGACGAACGTGATCTCGATTACCGACGGACAGATCTTCCTGGAGACGGACCTCTTCTATGCAGGACAGCGTCCGGCGGTTAACGTGGGTATCTCGGTATCCCGGGTAGGGGGCGCAGCGCAGATCAAGGCGATGAAGAAAGTTGCCGGTACGCTGAAGCTCGACCTGGCGCAATACCGTGAGCTGGCAGCCTTTGCGCAGTTCGGCTCGGATATGGACAAGTCGACGCTGGCACGGCTGAACCGCGGGAAGCGGATGATGGAACTGCTCAAACAGGGCGTTCACCAACCGATGCCGGTTGAGAAACAGGTCGCATCGATCTACACAGGCGTAAGAGGCTATCTGGATGATATCCCTGTAGAGGATATCCAGCGTTTTGAGCGTGAGTTCTTAGCCTTCCTCGATGCTTCCCACCCTGAGATCCTGAAGGGCATAGTTGAGACGGGCGACTTGACGGAAGAGATCGACAAGGCGCTTGCCGATGCGGTTACGGAATTTAAGCAGATGTTCAAGCCTTCTGGATCGGTAGATTCGAACGAACAGTAAGACAGCGGATGAAGCGAAGCTGAACGTCACGAACACAAAGGTGGTGAAGAGATGGCAAAGGGATTACGCGAGATCAAACGCCGGTTGAAGAGCGTAAGGAATATGCGGCAGATCACAAAGGCGATGGAGATGGTCGCAGCCGCCAACCTGCGGCGCGCGCAGGTTAGAGCGGAATCCGCACGTCCGTATGCGGAGAAGATGCGTGAGGTGATCGCCACCATCGCTGCCGGAGCGAAGGAAGAAGTCCAGCATCCGATGCTGCAATCCAGGCCGATCAAGAGGACGGGCTACCTGATCATCACATCCGACCGCGGACTGGCCGGCGGGTACAACGCCAACCTGCTCCGCGAAGCGATCGAGGTGATCCATGAGCGGCATAAGTCGCCGGATGAATATGCGATCCTGGTCATCGGCCGTAAAGGGCGTGACTTCTTAAGAAGACGCGGCATCGAGATCGACGGAGAGATCACGGGTCTGCCGGATTCGCCGCGGTTCTCCGATATCAAATCGATCGCGGCCAGGGCGGTGCAGAAGTTCGCCGACGGCGAGATCGATGAGCTGTACATATGGTACAACAAGTTCATCACAGCTCTGACCCAGAGACCGACCGAAAGCCGTCTGCTTCCATTGGCGGATGTAGGCGAGCACAGCGAGATCAGTTACGAATACGAACCTTCTCCGGAAGCGGTGCTTGAGGTATTGCTGCCGAAATATGCAGAGACCCTCATCTTCGCCGCACTCCTCGAAGCGAAGGCGAGCGAATTTGGCGCACGGATGAATGCGATGGGCAATGCTACCCGCAACGCCAATGATATGATCCACACCTTGACGCTTGAATACAACCGTGCTCGTCAAGCTGCGATTACGCAGGAGATCACGGAGATCGTCGCAGGTGCGAATGCATCACAAGGATACTGATCCTTAACGGATACTTATATGACGGGATCTTATGACGGGATCAAGGTTCCCGGCACGAGCCAACCGTTACAGCAGAATAGATATCCAGCGTTAGCCAATATCATTTGAGGAGGGAATCATAGATGCACAAGGGTCGTGTTATACAGGTCACCGGTCCGGTTGTCGATATCGAATTTGAACGCGGGCACCTGCCGGAGATCATGAATGCGGTCAAGATCAAACACGAGCCGAAGTCCGAATATGAGCGTGCCATCGACTTGACCGTTGAAGTTGCTGTGCACCTCGGAGACAACGTCGCTCGTTGTGTCGCGATGTCCTCGACGGACGGCCTTGTTCGCGGCATGGAAGCGATCGATACGGGCGCGCCGATCACGGTTCCAGTAGGACCGGCCGTCCTGGGACGCATCTTCAACGTTCTGGGTGATACGATCGACAACAAGGGAGATGTAGAGGCGGAACTGAAGCTTCCGATTCACCGTCCAGCGCCGAAATTCGAAGACTTATCGACGGGCACGGAGATGCTCGAGACAGGGATCAAGGTCATCGACCTGCTCGCACCATATGCGAAGGGCGGTAAGATCGGACTGTTCGGCGGTGCCGGTGTCGGCAAGACCGTCCTCATCCAAGAGCTCATCAACAACATCGCGCAAGAGCACGACGGTTTGTCTGTATTTGCTGGTGTAGGAGAGCGGACCCGTGAAGGGAACGACCTCTACCATGAGATGAATGAAACCGGCGTAATCAACAAGATGTCCATGGTCTTCGGTCAGATGAACGAACCGCCGGGAGCACGTCTGCGCGTCGCTCTGACGGGACTGACGATGGCGGAGTACTTCCGCGACTACGAAGGCAAGGACGTTCTGTTGTTCATCGACAATATCTTCCGCTTCACGCAGGCAGGGTCCGAGGTTTCTGCATTGCTGGGCCGCATGCCTTCGGCGGTTGGATATCAACCTACGCTGGCTACGGAGATGGGTCAGCTGCAAGAGCGGATCACCTCGACGAAGAAAGGTTCCGTTACCTCGATCCAGGCGATCTACGTTCCGGCGGACGACTATACGGACCCGGCTCCAGCTACCACTTTCGCGCACTTGGATGCAACGACAAACCTGGAGCGTAAGATTTCGGAGATGGGAATCTATCCAGCCGTTGACCCGCTGGCTTCGACATCCCGCATCTTGACGCCGGAGGTCGTGGGCCAAGAGCACTATGAGGTAGCGCAGGGCGTAAAACGCCTGCTCGCTCGTTACAACGAGCTGCAAGACATCATCGCGATCCTCGGTATGGACGAGCTGTCGGATGAAGACAAGATCGTCGTAGCCCGTGCACGCCGTGTACAGCGCTTCTTGTCGCAGCCATTCCACGTGGCCGAAGCGTTCAACAATATACCTGGTAAGTACGTTCCGGTTAAAGAAACCGTTCGGAGCTTCAAGGAGATCCTTGAAGGGAAGCACGACCATCTGCCTGAGGCAGCATTCCTATATGTAGGCACGATCGAAGAAGCCGTGGAAAAAGCAAAGAACATGTGACGTTAGGAGGCCAATTCATTGAAGACATTTCAATTAGAAGTTGTCACTCCTGAACGCAAAGTGTACAGCGGCGATGCCACGATGGTGATCGTGAAAGGAATCGAAGGCGAACTCGGCATCATGGCGAATCACCTGCCCTTCGTCACGCCTCTGCAGATCGCTCCGGTCAGGATCAAAACGCCGGATCAAGACGAGCATGTGATCGCAGTGAACGGCGGATTCATCGAAGTTCATAACAATAAAGTCATCATCCTGGCTGAATCCGCTGAGCTTCCGGAAGAGATCGATATCGACCGCGCTGAGCGGGCCAGGGAGCGTGCGGAGGAAAGATTGCGCAGAGCCAAACAGGAGAAGATCGACTACCACCGCGCTGAAATGGCGCTGCAGCGGGCGATTAACCGTCTGCGCGTAGCCGGCCGCGGCCGTTGATGGTTGATTCCTTCAGGGTCACATGTTCTTACCCGTGTGGTCACAAAGAAGGGGCTGTCCAAAAAGTCAGTATTCACTGGCTTTAGACGCCCCTTTATTATTATGTATGAGACAACAGATTCTGTTGTCTCATAGTACGCGTAAGGATAACCTGCATTCGTAACGCAAAGGGGCTGTCCTTCAGTCAGTCATCGCTGACTTATTGGACAGCCCTATTGCATGAATACCTTATGACATGATGCACTATATATGATCTATGTGTAGTTCATTCATATATGTTCAATCTTCGCGATCTTGATCATGGTCAATAAGTCTAACCGTCGGTGAAAGTTGATCCCATTCGATGATGCCGTCTTCCTTTAAGTCTTTGAGCTGTTTGGTCAAGGTATTAAAGGAACGGATTCCGGTCATCTCCTGAATCTCTTGCAGAGTGGGATCTTCTTTCGTCTTGTCATAATGCAGTTTAATCGCACGATAGATCAGTCGCCTTCGCGCCTCACCTTTGCTGCTCGTTCGGGGCTCGGGTTCAGGTCCCATGTAAGACATCTACTCCTCTCAAAAATGTATTCAGAATTAATTATAACACTTATTAATTTATTTCACAAAAAACGCTTACAAGCGAAAATGACGAGAAGAGTTAGATAAATGGAGGTTTGTTCATGAAAAGTTTGAAGTTTTCGAAAAATAGAACGAAACATTCATTTAATTTTCCCAACTCATTTATAATAGGATATTGACTAAGGGGGGATGTTATGTCAAATAGGTTAGACACATCAGGGCTTCATTTGCTATAATTGATGGGAAATTTATGGACATTAAGAGAATGGAGGCGGTTAGATGGGCTATGCCAACAACTATATCATCGTCGTCATTTTTATATCATTAGGCATATTATTACCAATTATTGCGCTATCAATTGGAAGATTGCTCCGCCCGCATAAACCGAGCGAAGCGAAGGCGGAAACTTATGAGAGCGGGAATACTCCCGTTGGAGACAGCAGAGTACGCTTCAATGTACGCTATTATCTATTCGCACTGATGTTCGTTATATTCGATGTTGAGACCGCTTTCCTATATCCTTGGGCAACAGCCTATGACCAATTGGGGTTATTCGCGTTGATTGAGATGTTCATATTTGTTTCATTGCTTGTAGTAGGTTTAATATATGCATGGAAGAAGAAGGTGCTAAAATGGCATTCGATTTGAGCACAGTGAAGCTGGATGATGCACAAGAGCAGCTCGAGCGCAATGTATTTCTCGGCACACTTGAACAGATCAAAGGCTGGGCGCGCAGCCATTCCCTGTGGCCGCTGCAGTTCGGTCTGGCTTGCTGCGCGATCGAAATGATGGGAACCGGGGGCGCACACTATGATCTGGATCGCTTCGGCGTGATCTTCCGTGCATCGCCAAGACAAGCGGATGTGATGATCGTTGCCGGTACCGTTACGAAGAAGATGGCCCCGCTTCTCCGGCGGCTGTATGACCAGATGCCGGATCCGAAGTGGGTGATCGCCATGGGTTCCTGTGCAACGGCTGGAGGTCCGTATGTGAATTCATATTCCGTGGTGAAGGGTGTGGACCAGATTGTACCAGTGGACGTCTATATCCCAGGCTGTCCGCCGAATCCTGCAGCGCTGATCTACGGCATCAACAAATTGCAGGAGAAGATCCGCTACGAAGCTAAGACAGGGAAGCGGGTGATCCAAGATGAGTGAGGAGCAGAAGAGAGCCGAGCAGTTGGAAGATCAGAAGCAGGCTGACCAGCAAGAGCAGAAGCAAGATCAGACAGGTGCGCAGGAAAAGAAGCCGAAGGAGCCGTCGCCGAATCAGCCGCTCCTTGATAAAGCAGCGAAGCTGATCCGCGAGCAGGTTGGCACCGAGGCCGTGGAAGAGGCGTATATCAACGAAGCGGACAGTCATCTGCCCGTTGTTGCGGTGAAGGCTTCGCACTGGTTCAGAATCGCCCAACTTCTCAAAGAAGAACTGCAGCTGGACTATCTGATCAATCTCTCGGGCGTGGACTACGAGACACATATGGAAGTGGTCTACCATATCGAGTCGTTCCAGACGGGCGAGAACTACTGTTTCAAAGTACGCACCGATCGGGAGGCGCCCAGCGTCCCGTCAGTAACCCCGGTATGGAACACGGCGAACTGGCCGGAACGCGAAGTCTATGATCTATTCGGGATCGATTTCCCCGGACATCCTGATCTCAGACGGATCATGATGCCGGACGACTGGGTCGGTCATCCGCTGCGCAAAGACTATGAACCGCTTGATCCGGAGGTGTGACCAATGGCAGTACGCACGGAAGAACTGTTACTGAACGTAGGGCCGCAGCATCCGAGTACACACGGTGTGTTTCGCATCATCGTCAAGATCGACGGCGAGGTCATCCAGGAAGCGATCCCGGTCATGGGATATTTACATAGAGGAACGGAGAAGCTTGCGGAGAATCTCAGCTATACGCAGATTATTCCCTATACGGATCGGATGGACTATCTGTCGGCTATGACGAACAATTACGTGCTGGTCTCCGCTGTTGAGAAGCTCATGCAGCTGGAGATCCCGGAGCGTGCGGAATATCTGCGCGTGATCGTCATGGAGCTGCAGCGCATCGCCAGCCACCTGGTATGGTGGGGGACCTATCTTCTGGATATCGGAGCGATGAGTCCCTTCCTCTTCGCCTTCCGCGACCGCGAGATCATCATCGATCTGTTCAATGAACTCTGCGGTGCAAGATTGACCTATTTTTACATGCGGGTCGGCGGCGTGAAGTGGGATGCTCCTCCAGGATGGATTGAGAAGGTAAGGGATTTCATCCCGTATATGCGCGAGCGGCTCAAGGTCTATGACGATCTGGTCAGCGGCAACGAGATCTTCCTGTCGCGGGTTAAGGGCGTCGGCCGTTATGATGCACAGACGGCGATCGATTATGGTCTGAGCGGCGCGAATCTGCGCTGTACCGGCGTGAAGCGGGATCTGCGCAAGGATCATCCATACAGCATCTATGACCAGTTCGAATTCGACGTGCCGACGCGCACCGAAGGGGATTGTTATGCACGTTATCTGGTGAGAGTTGAGGAGATCAAGGAGAGCCTGAAGATCCTCGAACAAGCCGTCGAATCCTTCCCCGAAGGACCGGTTATGGCGAAGGTTCCGCGGGTGATTCGTCCGCCGGAGGGCGAGGTCTATACCCGCGTCGAATCACCGCGCGGCGAGATCGGCTGCTATCTCGTCTCCCGCGGCAAGGACACCCCGTACCGTTTAAAGTTTAGAAGGCCGTCCTTTGTGAATCTGCAGATTCTTCCGAAATTGCTCGTCGGGGAGAGCATCACCAATCTCGTGACGATACTGGGCGGGATCGATATCGTCGTAGGGGAGGTCGACGCTTGATGGGAGAGTTACTGCTGCAGCCCCTGACATGGGGGAATTTTCTGATCTTTTTGGTCATGGCCGTTATCTTTCTCTTGATTATCCTGGGGATGGTGACATACGCCATCTATTTTGAACGGAAAATTCTCGGCTATATGCAGCTTCGTCCCGGCCCGAATCAAACCGGGAAATTCGGCCTGCTGCAAACCGTGGCCGATGTCTTGAAGCTTCTCATGAAGGAAGACACGATTCCGCAGGAAGCGGACCGGCCGCTCTTTAAACTTGCGCCTGTGATCACCTTCGTGCCTTCCTTCGTCGTGCTGGCGACGATCCCTTATTCGGAGAATCTCTACTTTGCGAATCTGGATATCGGCGTCCTGTACTACGTGGCGCTCTCTGGACTGTCGACGATCGGCATCGTCCTCGCCGGCTGGGCGTCCAACAACAAGTATGCCTTAATCGGCGGCATGCGGTCGGGCGCACAGCTCATCAGCTACGCGATCCCGCTTGTCATCTCCGCTGTCGGTGTGGTGATGATCAGCGGTACGATGAATCTGATCGGCATCGTCGAGAGGCAGGCCGGATGGTTCTGGAACTGGAATTTCTTGACCCAGATCCTTGCTTTCATCGTCTTCATCATCGCAGCGGTTGCCGAGTTGAACCGTTCCCCCTTTGACTTGCCGGAGGCAGAGTCGGAGCTGGTGGCGGGGTACCACGTGGAGTACAGCGGGTTCCGATTTGCCTTCTTCATGCTTGCTGAGTACGTGTATATGATCGCGATGTCGGCGCTGATCACGGTGCTGTTCCTCGGCGGTTGGCATGCACCCGCACCGTTCCTGGCGTTTATTCCCGGCATTATATGGTTTATCATTAAGTTTTGTTGTGTATTCTTCTTCATCATCTGGCTTCGCGGTACGATGCCGCGCATACGCGTCGACCAATTGATGAGTCTCGGATGGAAAGTGCTTCTTCCGTTGTCGCTGGCAAACATATTCATCACGGCAATCGTCATGGAGATCATCAGAGCGATCAACGGTTGAAGTGCATAAGACAAGGGGTGATTAGATGAAAGGCTTGGTCACAGGATTAGGCGTCACGCTCCGCAATATGACGAAGAAGAAAGTGACGTACAAGTATCCGCAGGAACCGCTAAAGATGCCGAACCGCTTCCGCGGCATCCAGCACTTCGATCCGGACAAATGCATCGTCTGCAACCAGTGTGCCCGCATCTGTCCGACGCAGTGCATCAGCTTGACCGGTAAGAAGAACCCGGACCCCGAGAGCAAGGTGAAGCTGGTCATCGATACCTTTGATCTAAACTTCGAGATCTGCATCCTGTGCGATCTGTGCACAGAGGTTTGTCCAACGGAAGCCATCGTCATGACGAACAATTTCGAGCTGTCCGTCTACAGCCGGGATGAGCTTTACAAGGACAAGGAATGGCTGGCTGCTAACAACACGAATATCCGGGAAGAGAACAATGTTTCCTTGCTCAAGGCCAAAAAAGGAGGCGCCGATTAATCGATGATCCAGCAATTGTTCAGCAACATCATCCATTTCTTCGGAAGCGGCACGAATGTCGGATTCATGATCTTAGCCCTTCTCGCGATCGGCGGAGCTGTGTTCATGCTGAACTTTACGAAGGTCATCCATATGGTGATCTCGATCGCCGTAACGTTCATCAGCATAGCCGGTATCTACATCCTGCTGCAGGCGGAATTCGTCGCGGTCGCGCAGATCCTGATCTATGCCGGGGCGATAACGATCATGATGATCTTCGGCATCATGATGACGAATCATCAAGAGATCGATCAGTCCACTGGCAGACCGCTGCATCATGCCCTCGTGATCGTGGGATGCGTGGGGCTCTTCGCACTCATCTTCTATGCGATCCAGCAGGGAACGTTCCGGACACAAGTGGTGGACTTGGCGGAAAACAACACCAAGAATATCGGCCTGGAATTGTTTACGGAGCATGTCATTCCATTCGAATTGATGTCGGTGCTGCTGACGGTTGCCTTCATCGGGGCGATTATCATCGCGAAGCGGGAGGAGGACTAGGCCTATGAATGTTGTTTCACCATATCTGATCCTGGCCGCGATCTTGTTCTGTATCGGGCTGTACGGCGCCTTGACGAAGCGAAGTGCGATCATCGTCCTGTTGTCCGTGGAACTGATGCTCACAGCGGTAAATCTCAATCTGGTGGCATTCTCCAAATGGGGACCCTTGCCCAATCTGAAAGGACAGATCTTCGCATTGTTCAACATGACGATTGCTGCTGCAGAAGTCGCTGTCGGCATTGCGATTCTGATCGCTTACTTCCGCAGCAAGAAGACGACGGATGTTCGCAGCATGGATTCGTTGAAGCGCTGAGTCTTAGTCTGATCCTAAACCTAACGTTAGGAGGCTAAACCGATCATGGAAGCTATTTATGCACAATATGCATGGCTGGTACCGCTGTTTCCGCTGGTTGCATACCTGGTGCTGGTGGCAACAGGGCGTACGGCTAACCGATCCGGCCCGCTGATCGGGATTACGGCTGTGCTGGCATCCTTCGCCTTCGCTCTGCTCGTCCTGTTCGAGCAGATGAGCGAGGGCGGCGCGGCTTATGTGTGGAATGATCTGGATTGGATCCAAGCGGGAAGCTTTACTCTGGCGATGGGCTTCGAGGTGAACCCGCTGAATGCGCTGATGCTTGCGGTCGTTACCTTCGTCAGTTTGCTCGTTCAGATCTATTCATTGGGCTATATGAAGGATGATTCGCGCATCGCGGTGTTCTATTCCTATATCGCTCTGTTTACGTTCTCGATGCTCGGTCTCGTCCTCTCTGTGAACCTGATCCAACTGTACATATTCTGGGAGCTTGTCGGCGTATGCTCGTTCCTGCTGATCGGCTTCTGGTATGAGAGACCAGCGGCCAGAGCGGCTGCGAAGAAGGCGTTCATCGTCACGAGGATCGGCGATGCAGGCCTCCTGATTGCGATCTTGATGCTCGTCTGGCATATGCCGGGGCATGCGCTGGACTTCACGAGCATCGCCAACGCCTTCGCGAACGGCGATATCTCGGGGAACCTGGCCACATGGACGGCCGTGCTCATCTTCCTGGGTGCCGTCGGCAAGTCCGGGCAGTTTCCGCTGCATACCTGGCTGCCGGATGCGATGGAAGGTCCGACGCCGATCAGTGCCCTGATCCACGCAGCGACGATGGTGGCGGCGGGCGTGTACCTCGTGGCTCGCACCTATCCGATCTTCCTTGCTTCGGAGGCTGCTTTGCATGTCGTTGCCTATGTCGGTGCGTTTACAGCGATCTTCGCTGCCTGCATCGCGCTGACCCAACAGGATATCAAGCGGGTGCTGGCCTATTCCACGATCAGCCAGCTGGGTTATATGATGATGGCGCTGGGGATCGAAGCCTATGCGGCCGGTATCTTCCATCTGTTCACCCATGCCTTCTTTAAGGCCTTGTTATTCCTGGCTGCCGGCTGCATCATCCATATGCTGCAAGAGCAGAACATCTTCAAGATGGGCGGCTTGTTCCGCAGGATGAGGATGACCGGCTGGACCTTCCTCATCGGTGCGCTGGCGCTTTCGGGCATCTTTCCGCTGTCCGGTTTCTGGTCGAAGGATGCGATCCTGGCAGCGGCTTATGATGCGGACCCGGTGTTGTTCTGGATCGGTTTGATCACCGCGTTCTTAACAGCTCTGTATATGGCTAGATTGTTCTTCTTGGTCTTCACCGGTTCGCCGGCGGCGCAGTCGAAGGCAGCGAAGGCCGAGGAGGCGCCTGCGGTGATGACCGTGCCGCTCATCATCCTGGCGATCTTCTCGATCGGCGCAGGCTTCGTCAATATCCCCGGAGCGGATCAGATGGCTGTGTGGCTTACCGGGGAAGCACAAGCTGCGCATCACAGTTTGCTGGTGATCGTGCTGTCAACGGTCGCTGCGCTCCTCGGCATCCTGACCGGCTTGCTGATCTACGGGAAACAGCCGGGCTCTTATGAACGGATCGCCAAGCGTGTACCATGGCTGTATCAGCTGTCGTACCGCAAGTTCTATATCGATGAACTGTATGATTACGGGATCGTCAGACCGCTGCGCGTGTTCGGATATTTCTTGCATCTGTTCGATGAATTCATCGTCGACGGCATCGTTCGGCTGATTGCGAATGTAACCACGGCGATCGGCAGAACCGGCACCAGATTACAGAATGGGCAGCTGCAGACCTATGGCCTTGTGTCCTTGTTGGGCGTCGTACTCTTAGCTGTCGCATTCGTAGGATGGAGGTTTATCGTCTATGCTGGATAATCTACCGATTCTGTCGATGTTGATCTTCTCTCCGCTGGTCGGCGTCCTGATCCTGGCCTTGATCCGCAGCGAGCACGGCCGGGCGCTGCGCATCGTCGGTGTGGCAGCAACGGCGCTGCCGCTGGCGCTGGCGATCTGGATGCTCAGCGGCTTCGACTTCTCGGGCGGCCGGCAGTTTGCAGAACAAGCTGTGTGGATTCATCTGCCGCTGCCGCCGTTATATGAAGGAGTACCCCATTACGTACAACTGAACTATTCATTGGTCGTTGACGGGATCTCGGCAGCCTTGATCTTCTTGACAACCTTGGTTGCTATGATGGCCGCTTTGGCCTCGCTCGGCCATATCAAGAAGCGGTGGAAGGCGTTCTATATCTGGTTCCTGCTGCTTGAGACGGGGATGCTCGGGGTGTTCGCGGCACAGGACTTGTTCTTATTCTTCATCTTCTTCGAATTGACCTTGGTCCCGCTGTATTTCTTGATCGGCATCTGGGGATACAAGGAACGCGAGCGAACGGCCAACAAGTTCCTTATCTACAATGGGATCGGCTCGGCTTTGATGCTGTTGGCCTTCATCATCCTGATCGCAAACCCTGGATTCATTGCCGGGAGCAAGGAACATGTATACACAAGTGAGATGGATGTCATTCAGTATAATCTAGAGCATGCTGATCTTCATCTTGATTCGCAGTCTCAAGAGCTTCATTATAAGCCGGCGAAAGTTTTGCTTCCAGAAACGAAGACGTTCGTTTTCTTCCTGATCCTGCTGGCCTTCGGCATCAAGCTTCCGGCATTCCCGTTCCATACGTGGATGCTTAGAGTGCATGCTGAAGCGCCGCCCAGCGCTGTCATGATCCACTCCGGGATCTTGCTGAAGATCGGAGCTTACGGGCTGATCCGCTTCGGCTTGGAGCTGTTCCCCGGGCACATGGAGCAGTACGCGCTTCTGATCGCCGTGTTCGGAGTGATCAACATCTTATACGGGGCTGTACTGGCACTCGTGCAGAGCGATCTCAAGCTGGTGCTGGCTTATTCCAGCGTCAGTCATATGGGCGTGGTGCTGCTGGGGATTGCGGCGTTGAATGAGACAGGATTGGAGGGAGCCGTCTTCCAGCTTGTCTCTCACGGTCTCATCTCGGCTCTGATGTTCTTAATCGTCGGCAGTCTCTATGAGCGGACGGAGACGACGTCGCTGGAGAAGCTAGGCGGACTGGCCAAGGCGATGCCCTTCATGTGCGGCATCTTCTTGCTCGGCGGTCTGGCTCTTCTCGGATTGCCGGGACTGTCCGGGTTTATCAGCGAGCTGTTGGCCTTCGTCGGACTCTTCGATTCGATGCCGGTGCTGACCATCCTGGGCGTCCTCGGCATCATCCTGGCGGCGGCTTATGTGCTGCGCGCTGTGATGCGCATCTCCTACGGGCTGATGGACGATCGGTACGCGGAAGTCAAGGATGCGCGGCTTAGCGAAGCGATTCCGATGATCGTGCTGGTCGCATTCATCGTGCTCATCGGCATCTATCCGGCGGTGCTCAGCGAGACGATCGGAACAGCCGTGACCGATATCATACATGGGATAGGGGGTTAGACCGATGGAACGGCTGCAAGCGAGCGATTTGATCTATCTGGCGCCGGAGTTGACGCTGGTCATCTCGGCGATCGTCATCAGCTTGATCGACCTGCTGTTGCCGAGGCGGATCAATCGGGATCTGATCGGCTGGTTGTCCCTGCTCGGGATCGCCGGGTCTGCGGCATTTGTGGTGTTCCACGCGATGCCTCTAGTGAACGGAAGTGACAGCCAGACCATTTCACTGCTCTATGACAGCTATCGGGTCGATGACTTCGCGAATATCCTGAAGTTAATCCTGCTGGGCGGCGGAGTCTTGATCACTTTGATGAGCATCGGAGCAGTTAAGGATAGTGATATTCAGCACCGGGGTGAGTATTACTATCTGCTCCTGCCGGCGCTGATCGGCGGGATGATCATGGCCTCTTCGGCGGAATTGATCACGTTGTATGTGGGGCTGGAGGTGCTGAGCATCACCTCCTATATTCTGGTGGCCCTGCGAAAAAATCATACAGGAGCGACGGAAGGCGCGTTTAAGTACCTGGTAACGGGCAGCATCGCCTCAGCGTTCATCTTGTACGGCATGTCCTTCTTATACGGTATAACTTCAACGACGCAGATTCAGTACATGCGGCACATGTTGGATGTGGATTCTTCCATCTTCCCGCTGCTTTATATCAGTTATATCCTGATGATCGGCGGTTTCGCATTCAAGATCGCGGCGGCTCCGTTCCACACTTGGGCAGCAGACGTGTATCAGGGCGCCGCCACGCCGGTAACCACATTCCTGGCTGCGGTCTCAAAGGCGGCGGGTTTTGCCATCCTGTTCCGCGTCGTTTATGTCACTTTCTTTGGCTTGGGATCGAATACAATTGTACCTGTCCATCATGATTTGTTCTCCGTGCTCATGGTGCTGGCGGCAGCAGCTATGATCCTGGGGAATACGATGGCTCTGAAGGAGAAGAATATCAAACGTCTAATGGCATATTCAGGTGTAGCGAACGCGGGTTATCTGCTCGTGCCGATCCTGAATCATCCCTTGCCGATCCTAAATGATCCTTACTTCCTTTATCACACTACTAAGCATGAGTCGATGTTTTCGGAATTCATCTATTATCTGATCGCCTATGTTCTGATGAATATCGGCATGTTTGCAGCGATCATGATGGTGACGGGCAAATCGCGCAACGAAGAACTGAGCGCCTTCGCAGGGCTCTACTATCGGGCGCCGGCGACGGCCGCGGCGATCATCCTCATCGTGCTCTCATTGGCAGGGATTCCGATCACCGGCGGCTTCTTCGGCAAGTTCTTCATCCTGTTCGGCACGATACAGTCACAGATTTACTGGTTAGCCGCAGTGATGATCATTACGAGTGTTATCTCATATTACTATTACTTCGCGATTGTGCGGCAGATGTTTATGCGCTCGTCGTTCCACGCTGCAGAGCTGACGAGAACCATTCCGCTCACCGCCGTGCTCTGGATCTGTGCTTTGGCGGGCGTGCTTATGGGCTTCTTCCCGCAATGGCTCGTCGGTGCGATCGAATCGATCTTCCATTATGGTTACGATCTGTTCGGCTGACGGGCAGATGATGGATGGGCGGCGGATGACGAATGGCGGTTCGATATGAGGACAAGTCACTGAGCGGCATATGACCTATTAGCTAAGGATCAGCTTTGCTCGAGTATGAGGAGCAGGGCTGATCTTTTTTTCGAAATCTGTCGAAAAGTTTCCCTTTGCCAATGGATTTCTAATGTTTCAGGTCGACAAATTTGATATGATAGGAATGATAAACCTTTATTAAATATTAGCAGGTTTTCCTAATGTTAAAGCGAATCATTAATAGATCATTGTGATAAAGGTTGAACGCCCTATGAGTGAGATTTGGAAGACTAGAATATCCCTCCTTCTCACGGCCATCTTCATCCTTAATGCGGTTCCATACGGGTTTGTTCCGCACAGCGGCGGTGAGCTGGCGGCAGGCGCATCGTTCGAAGCTGCTCGAGGGAGCGGCGCTCTGGACGAAGCTGCGGGTACTTGGATTATCCGTTGGGATGATGAGGTGCCGGCGGAGTTTGCGGCAGAGAGCGAGATCGTCGGCGTGCAGGACTTCCTGCAGGTGACGATCGCTAAGCCGCGTGAACCGGCGGACTTGGAGGCATGGCTTGCCCGCTGGTCCAAAGCGGAGGAGGTTCGCTACATACAACCGAATCATCTGGTGCGGACGGCGGCTGTTCCGAACGATCCCTATCGCAGCGAACAGCGCTATCTTGATCTAATCGGGGCTTATACGGCTTGGGATCATGTGAACAGCAATACGTCGATCACGATCGCGGTGGTCGACACCGGCGTCGACCTGAATCATCCTGATCTGAAGGGGAATCTTACGGAGGGTTATAACCTGCTCAATAAGAACAAGCCCCCGCAGGATGATAACGGCCATGGCACGAATGTTGCGGGCATCATCGCCGCGGTTGGCAATAACCGCATCGGTACGACGGGCATCCTGTGGAATGCCAAGATCATGCCGCTGAAGGCTCTCGACAGACACGGCACCGGCAATGAAGATCATCTCGGCGAAGCGATCCGCTATGCCGTGGACAACGGCGCCAAGATCGTCGTGATGTCCCTGGGGCTGCATCGCTATTCGCCTTATATGCAGGATATCGTTAATTACGCTGAAGAGAACGGCGTGCTGCTGGTTGCCGCAGCGGGCAATGAAGGCAGCGACGTCAAATATCCGGCGGCCTATCCGACCGTACTAGCCGTAGGCGGGATCGGGTCGAACCGCTCGCTCATCAACGAATCGAACTACGGTCCGGAGATCGATCTCGTAGCGCCGTGGGAAGTCTATACGACGGCGCTCGGCGGCGGTTACGAAGTGAACTACGGCACGTCGATGGCAGCGCCGCAGGTGGCTGCCGTCGCCGCCATGGTATGGTCGAGGCATCCGAACTGGACGCCGGCGGAAGTGCGAAATATGCTTCGTCAGACGGCTGAAGATGTCCATATGCGGGGGTGGGACGAGCGCACGGGCTACGGTCTCGTGAGAGCTGACCGGGCACTCACCGCTGTTTACAAACGGGATATGTTCGAGCCGAATAACACCCGCAATACGGCAGCCCATCTGCCGATCGATCACAGCATCATCGCCGAGCTGGCCGGCGGCAAGGATATGGACTGGTTCTATATCCAAGCGCCTTACAGGGGATCTGTGACGATTACACTGAGTCCTTTGCAGTCGACGAATGCTCAGATCACCGTCGATCATCTCGATGTGAACGGAAGGGTGCAGAACACCTATCCGAATATGCTCGGCAAGAGCATGACGATCCCGGTAACGACCAGCCGCAGCTACATCCGGGTGAGGGCGGCGAGCGAATCATCCAACATGGCGATCGGCTATGAGCTGACGACGAAATTCCTGATCTACAGCGATGATTATGAGGACAACGACCGCCAATACAAGGCTTACAGGCTGCAGCCGCGCAGCCAAGTGCTCAAGGGAACCTTCCATCAGGAGAATGATTACGACTGGTTCCAGATCCCGATCAGCCAAGATGGAACGCTGCGGGTGAAGGTCTCCGTTGATACCTCGCGCATCGATCCTGCGATTGTCATCCAGAGACAAGGCGGCAGCGCGCGGGAGATCGATGCTGGGGAAGAGGGGAAGACGGAGTACTCCGATCCGATCGATGTCACGCCGGGCACTTACTACATCTTGATCAAAAATGTCATCTCTAACAGGACATATCCGGTTACCGGCGAATATACGATGACCATCGAATACATGCCGAAGTATATCGATCCGAACGAACCGAACGACAAGCCGTATCAGGCTGTGATGATGGCGGTGGGCACGCAGTATAACGGCGTGATCAGCAGCGCGGCGGATCAGGATTGGTTCACCTTCGTGATGGAAGACAAGGGGGTCGTGGATCTCGATATCCAGCGCATCCCTAAGAACCGGACGATGAGCCTGACGATCTATGACTCCGCACAGAAGATGCTGGCGGTGTACACGTCCAAACTCGGTGCCGAGAAGCTGCATGTCCGCACGGAGCTCAATCAAGGAATCTATTATGTCAGATTGACCGCTAATGCACCGTTCCAGGATCAGATGTACGGCTTTACACTCAGGATCCATGAGCTGGTCGCTGGATTCATAGATATCAAGCATAATTGGGCGAAGGATACCATCGTCAACTTGGTTGAGCAGAACATCGTGCAAGGCTACGGTGATTACACCTTCCGCCCGAATGCTCCGCTGATGCGGTCCGAAGCAGTTGCGATGATCGTGCGGGCATTTAAGCCGCAGCAAAGGGCGGCCGCCTCCTACCCGGACGTACCGATCCGCCACTGGGCGTACCAGGATATCGCCCGTGCGTCCAGTGCCGGAATCGTCCGCGGCTACCCTGACGGCACCTTCCGTCCCAATGATCACGTGACTAGAGTAGAGATGGCACAGATGCTGGGCAATGCCCTGCAGCTTGAGGAACTGTCTGCGAATCCAGGATTCTCAGACATCCCGGAGGATTACTGGGCGGCTGGCATGTTGGCTGCTCTCAAGCAACATGGTACACTAACCGGGTATCCTGATGGCACGTTCCGCCCGAATGCCACCGCATCTCGAGCAGAGTTTGCTAACTTGCTTTACAAAGCTTTGACGAAATAATCGCAGCCGTCATGATGATTGCAGTGATCCTTGTGACAGGTGACCGTCAACACACGATATAAGTGAAAGCGTGGTGAGGAACGTGTCCGGCTTGCCAGTGCAAACCGGGGCGCAGGCGATCGCGTACTTAATCGTACTATTGGCTTGCATCTTGCTGGCATGGTGGGCTCTGACGGCTTTTCGGCTTGACGTCTTCTTAAGAGAGCCTAAGAGTCTCCGTGCCCGCATGCTGCAGCTGATCATCGCTGTCGTCATCGGTTACAACTTAGCCAAGTTTCTGATGGATTACGCTCACTTCGCGTCGCTTATGAGGTGGATCCTTTGACGGACTGATCGCATAACAAGCGGTTGATTAGTAAACAATGGATAGTACAACCGTCATAAAGAAGACCGTGCTATCGAATGGTATACGCAAGTGCCTTTTATTAATTGTGCAAGAACGATGCAATTTCATAAGTGGTACAGGTATAGACAAGTATCCTAAGAATTCATGACGCGGAGGGAATCCAAGATGAGCAGATTTATCGTCCGCGGTGGCCAGCGCTTATCCGGAACAGTTAAGGTACATGGTGCCAAGAATTCGGTACTGCCGATCATCGCTGCTTCAATCCTGGCTTCAGAAGGTCAAAGTATCATACGTGATGTTCCCATGCTCGATGACGTTGTGACGATCAGCAAGGTATTACAGTCGATCGGCGTGGACATATCCGTTCAGCCTGAACAAGAACAAGCCATTATCAATGCTAGATACATATCCAATTGCGAAGCACCCTATGATCTGGTGCGTCAGATGCGCGCTTCCTTCCTTGTGATGGGACCGCTGCTCGCGCGGTGCGGCGAGGCGCGTGTCGCTTTGCCCGGCGGCTGTGCCATCGGGACGAGACCGATCGACCAACACCTCAAAGGGTTCGAAGCGATGGGAGCTGATATCAATCTCGGCCAAGGATATATCGAAGCGCGCACGCGCGGTCGATTGAAGGGAGCGAAGATCTATCTGGATGTGGCCAGTGTAGGCGCTACTGAGAATATCATGATGGCGGCAGCCCTGGCCGAAGGTACGACGGTCATCGAGAATGCGGCCAAGGAGCCGGAGATCGTCGATCTCGCGAACTATCTTAATGCGATGGGAGCTAAGGTTCGCGGAGCGGGGACGGGCCTCATCCGGATCGAAGGCGTAGAGAAGCTGCACGGTGTGGAATATGCGGTCATTCCGGACCGGATCGAAGCCGGCACCTATATGATAGCTGCCGCCATCACCGGCGGGGATGTCTATGTGGAAGGAGCGATCGTCGATCATCTGAAACCGGTGATCTCCAAGATGCAGGAGATGGGCGTTGAGATTCGCGCCGATGAGAACGGCGTCCATGTGTTGGCACCGCATAAGCTGCGAGCCGTCGACGTGAAGACCCTTCCCTATCCTGGGTTCCCGACGGATATGCAGGCGCCGATGATGGCGCTGCTGCTGGTTTCAGAAGGGACCAGCATCGTTACAGAGACGGTCTTCGAGAATCGGTTCATGCATGTGGCGGAGCTGAAGAAAATGAGGGCTGAGATCAAGGTGGAAGGCCGGTCGGCGATTATCACCGGCGGAGCCCGATTGACGGGTGCGAAAGTCTGCGCCACCGATCTGCGTGCTGGTGCAGCATTGATCTTAGCGGGACTTGCCGCCGAAGGAGAGACGGTGATCTCCGGCGTGCACCATATCGATCGCGGGTATGTGAATATCGCGGAGAAGATGCAAGCGCTTGGCGCGGAGATCCGCCGCGTAACCGAGGAGCAGGATGCGGAGCTCGATGATGAAGCGCCGGCCTTGCAATTCGGCATCCAGCCGACGCTCGCATAAGCTTATCCGTGCGAAGCCCTTTTCCAGATTGACAGATCGACTTCTGTTGATCGTCTGGAAAGGGGCTTTTTTTTGGTTATTATTGACTCTTCGTTGATCCCAATTACGCTAGAGAGGTGCCTGCATTTGAGATGCGCAGCAGTGCAGTGAATGCAAGAATGAACGGCAATCCGAGTTTTGAGACGCGGAAGTTTGACATCATCCAGAAAGCATACGAGCTGGGCTTGGTTGATTACCAAGGAATCCTGCTGTCTGAATTCCGTGCTCAAGCATGATGAATCCAGCGGACACCAACTATGACGAATCAAGTGAATCCTATCAAGTTCGACGCCCTCCTGGGACGTGCTCATGTGCGTTCTTCGGAGGGTGATTTTCTTGGCTGCAACGACGGGGGTAAGGTGATCCTCTTCCTCTAATCGGTTCTAGCAAATTCGCCTTCTTCATAGAAATAGATGGAGTCACCATAATAGACAAACAACAGACGGCTCGATGAGGAGGAAACCATATGCCGCGTGCTGCGAAACCTCAGAAGAAATTGATCCTGATGTGGGCGGGGGTCTTGGTCGCGTCTGCGCTTATCCTTCCAACCGTCCTGGTGAAGCAAGTAAAGATGGAACTGCCAATCTATGATCCAATCTATGAGTGGCCGGTCATAGAACAGAAGCAGGAACCGGTGCTTATGATCCCCGTCTATCTATCCCGGCAAGAGAGAGTCATAGAGGTGCCGCTGGAAGGGTATGTTCGCGGCGTCGTCGCGGCTGAGATGCCGGCGGAATTCGAGCTGGAGGCGCTGAAGGCGCAGGCGATCGCCGCGCGGACGTATATCGTGCGGAAGATCGTGGAGCGGGACTTCACGAAGGCCCCCACACCGGAAGCATGGGTGACGGATACCGCATCGGATCAGGTTTATGCAACGGATGAAGAACTGCGGGCCCGCTGGACGCGAAGGGAGTACGCTGGGAAGATCAGCAAGATCAACCGTGCAGTGGCAGAGACGCGGGGACTTATCCTCACCTATGACGGACAGCCGATTGATGCGACTTACTTCTCAACGAGCAACGGCTATACGGAGAATTCTGAAGAGTACTGGTCCGAGACTATCCCCTATCTAAGAAGTGTGGCGAGTCCGTGGGATGCGGAGATCTCCCCGAAATATACGTCGGTGACGAAGATGACCTTGCAAGAAATGATGGAGAAGCTGGGCTTGCATGATCTTCTTGCCTCAGCGATTAAGGGCGGTAAACTGGGGATGGCGGTGACGGAGCGAACGAGCGGCAAGCGGATCAAAACAGTGCTGATCAACGGCATCCCGTTCAGCGGCAGAGAGGTGCGGGAGAAGCTGGGGCTGCCATCGTCAGAGTTTACTTGGAAGATCAGCGGCGATACGATCGAGTTTACCACCTATGGATACGGGCACGGCGTCGGCATGAGCCAGTACGGGGCGAACGGCATGGCGCTGGAGGGGGCTGCGGCAGAGGAAATCTTAACCTACTACTATAAAGGAGTAGAGATCGTTGATCTGAATCAAATAGAAGGCTGGCAGGGTGCTGCCCGGCCGCTTGCGTCTGACGACAGCAGCGGCGGAAATTAAGGAAAGTTGTGCGGACAGGACTGGGCGATGATGTATGAAGGATGTACGAATGATATGCATAGATGCTCAGCGGTTGGGGCATGATATTTTTTCTGCAAAAAAATCTGTCGCCTCATGTTTAAATTCCTGCCTTCTGGCAAGAATGGTAGATGAGGTGATGGAAATGAGTGACCAAAAGAGAGACCATAACGACAAAAACAGCTCAAAACCAACCAATACCGAGTCGATCCATAAGACCGAAAGCGGTGTACAAGGCCGTACTGCCCCGCAGAAGTCATCCTGGAGGAAGTTCACAGCGAAGAAGTGGGTATTCCCGGCGGCATATTTGGCGGCAGCGGCAATCATCTTAGGCATCATGATCGCTTACCAGGGTTCGCAGGACCAAGACATGCTGACCGAAGAGAATCTGGGACTTGAAGTCGGTCATGTCGATGAGCAGGGGGCGAACGCAGAGGAAGATGATCTGCCGGTGGTCGCGCTGCCAGAGGATTTTCGCTGGCCGGCAGCCGATATGACGGGCATCGAAGTCGTCATGCCGTATTACGATGACAGCCTGTCCCACGATGAGAAGACGATGGCGGTGATCCAGTATGAGAACACCTTTGTCACCAGCGAAGGCATCGCGCTGGCCAGGACGGATAATCAGCCCTTCGATGTCACCGCTGCGCTCAGCGGTAAAGTCATCCGGGCGGAGTCCGCACCGGTGATCGGCAACGTCGTGGAGATCGAGCATGCGGACGGATTGACCACGGTATACTACAGTCTGGCGAATGTGCAGGTCTCGGTGAACGATGAAGTGCAGCAAGGACAAGTAATCGCAAGAGCCGGTCAGAATGAGTATGAGAAAGACCTCGGCGTCCACCTGCATTTCGAAGTGCATCAGAACGGCGAACCGGTCAATCCTTTCAACTATTTGCCGGAGATCGACTGAGGTTTGCGTTTAGCAGCGGAAGGAAGATTCCTTCCGCTTATTTTTTTGGCGGCCCTTATGCATAGGATGCATAGCGGTGTGAAGCATGTCCTATGACATGAGACGGGCTCCGGCCAGCCGGCGGTCCCATGGAACGGGACGGAGCACAAGTTTTTGGGCTTGTCAGGCTTGTAAACAAAGCATATATACCCTCTCCACTCATATAATGTACCAATCTTAAATCGAGTAGGGAGGCGAAGGGAGTGCACGACTACATCAAAGAGCGTACGATCAAGATCGGTCACTGCATCGTCGAGACCAGGCATACTGTGCGCACGATTGCGAAGCAGTTTGGCGTCTCGAAGAGCACAGTGCACAAGGACTTGACGGAACGGTTACCCGAGATTAATCCCGAGCTGGCCAACCAGGTCAAGGTGATCCTTGAGTATCACAAATCCATTCGGCATCTGAGGGGAGGAGAAGCGACCAAGATCAAGTACCGGAAAGGCAAGCAAGAAGCGGAGAAAGCGGCGAAGGAAGCCGCAGCGGGTGAAGAGGCGAGCGGCGGGCTCGTATCCTCCAACTCCTGATTCGGGCCTGATCGGCGTTCATTGGTCATCATAAGAACGAATTTCGTCAAAATTATACAAATTGAAAAGGAATTCGATATCCGTACAGCGAATATTGCATTCGAACCTAAATCATCGTTAAATTAACCAATGATATGACCTGTAAGGGCGGCTGTTAGGAGGATTTAGTATGTTTAGCAAGGATATCGGAATTGACTTGGGAACTGCGAATGTACTGGTGTACATCAAAGGTCGCGGAGTGGTACTAAACGAACCGTCCGTAGTAGCGATTGAAAGTGAGACGAAGCGCGTACTCGCCGTAGGGGAGGAAGCGCATCGCATGGTCGGACGCACACCGGGGAATATCGTGGCGATCCGGCCGCTGAAGGACGGTGTGATCGCGGACTTCGAGATTACGGAGATGATGCTTCGCCACTTCATCTCGCAAGTCGGCGGCAAAAAGTGGTACAGCCACCCTCGCATCTTAATATGTGCACCTAGCAATATAACTTCTGTGGAGCAGAAGGCGATCCGTGAAGCGGCGCAGCGAAGCGGAGCTAAGGAGGTTTTCTTAGAGGAAGAAGCGAAAGCGGCTGCGATCGGCGCGGGAATGGATATCTTCCAGCCCAGCGGGAATATGGTAGTCGATATTGGCGGAGGTACAACGGATGTAGCCGTATTATCGATGGGCGACGTTGTCACCGCCTCTTCCATTAAAGTCGCAGGGGACAAGTTCGACGTCGCTATCACGAAATATATCAAAGATAAGTATAAACTGCTCATCGGTGAGCGGACGGCGGAAGACATCAAGATGCGCATCGGCACCGTGCATCCTCAGTCGCGCCAGGAAGAGATGGATATCCGCGGGCGCGATATGGTGTCGGGTCTGCCGCTCAGCGTGACGATTACCTCCGATGAAGTGATGGAGGCGCTCATGGATCCGATCTCCTCAATCATCGCAACGACGAAATCCGTGCTGGAACGCACTCCGCCGGAGCTGTCCGCCGATATTATCGACCGCGGCATCATCCTCACAGGAGGCGGTGCTTTGCTCCATGGATTGGAAGAATTGATGATGGAAGAATTGAAGGTTCCGGTCCTGATCGCCGAAGATCCGCTCGATTGTGTAGCCAAAGGCACGGGAATCATGCTGGATAATATGGATAAAATCTCAGCAAGAAAGTGACGATATAGTATAATAAGAGAATAGATTGTGATAAGAACGAGATCGACTTAAGTTCTATCAGCAGATTTAAGTTCTATCAGCAGAATAGGGGACGGAAGCGATGATCAGAGGGTTATACACCGCTGCTTCGGCGATGATCACCCAGCAGCGCAGACATGATGCGATTACGAACAATATCTCGAATCTGCAGACTCCCGGATACAAGCAGGAGACAGCCGCTGTGCGGTCTTTTCCCGAACTGCTCATCCACTTGATGGAGAACAACGGGCAAGGGCAGCCGGCAAGATCGATCGGCAGGCTGAATACAGGTGTGTTCGTAGAAGAGAATATCCCGTCGTTCCTGCAGGGGGACTTGTCCAGAACGAATCAGCCCGGCGACTTGGCGTTGATATCGAATATTCAGGTGCCCGGCGTGGCCTTCGATCAGAATGGACAAGCTGTCGTCGACGGAGAGATCGTCTATCAGCCCCAAGCGTTCTTCACGGTTCAGGGAGCCGACGGGGAGCCGCGTTATACGCGGGACGGCCGCTTCCATCTGGATGAAGCGGGGCAGCTGGTGAATGTTAACGGACAGCCTGTGCTCGGTGTCGACGGCGAGCCGATCGTCATCGAAGGGCTGTCTATGGATCAGATCTATATCACCGATAATGGAACCTTGATGAACCGGGCAGACGGCACGCCCCTCGGGCAGCAGCTGCTCATCTCGCGTATCGATCAACCGAATCTCTTGATCCGCGAGGGAAGCGGCAATTATCGTTTGTCCCCGGATGCCGAGCCTGCTGTACCGATCGCAGCAGAGGATCAGGTGTCCGTTAGACAAGGCTATCTCGAACGATCCAATGTGGATGCCGCCCAATCGATGGTGGATATGATGACGGCGCTCAGATTGTATGAAGCGAACCAGAGAGTCATCCAATCTTACGATCAGATCTTGGACAAGGCGGTTAATCAGATCGGCCGCATCAATTGAGATTAGGGAGGCCATAAGGTGAATCGAACGATGATAAGCGCTGCTGTCAGCCTGAATGCGCTGCAGCAGAAATTGGATATGATCGCGAACAACGTCGCCAACATGAATACTGTCGGCTATAAGCGTCAAGAAGCGTCGTTCCAGGATGTGCTGACCAGCGTACTCGAGCAGCATCCGGATACACAGCTGCGCGGCCGCCATTCCCCGCACGGGCTGACGGTGGGACATGGGGCGCGCCTGAGCGGCTTAAGGCTGGATCTGTCCCAAGGAACCTTGATCGCAACGGACAACCCTCTCGATCTGGCGATCGAAGGTCGGGGGCTGTTCGAAGTGGAAGTGCCGCTGCTTGATGACGAAGGCAATCCGGTCTTTGATGAGGATGGACAAGCGATGCGGACCTTGTGGACGAGGAGCGGCCAGTTCCAGTTGTCCGCGATGGAGGAACTGGAAGGATATGTGGTCCTGACCACATCCGAAGGGTATCCCGTTCGCTCGGCTGACGATGGTTATATCATGATTCCGGCGCATGCGGATTTTCAGATTGATGCTGCGGGCAATGTGACGTATACTGATGTAGACGGAGCGATTGTGGAAGCCGGACAGATCAAATTGATGCGGATCATGCGTCCTGAATTAATCACGGCGGTTGGCAGCAATCTATATGATGTAGCGGCCAACGTGCAGGATGCGGATAACGTCCTCCAGCAGGTGGATGATCCGGCCGGCGAAGGAATTGCCGTCAGACAATATCGCGCAGAGCAATCGAACGTTGATCTGGCAACGGAGTTGACCGAACTGATCATGGTGCAGCGTGCCTATCAGCTGAACGCCAGAGCACTGATCACCGGCGACACCATGATGAGTCTGGCTAACCAACTGCGCAGATAGTGAGTGAGAGGATTGCGATGACACAAGAACAAGCCAAAACCAAGCCAACACCGAGACCTGCAGCCAAGACTGAGGCCAAACCGCAAACCAGCAAAGCGAAAGTCCCCAAGCGCAAACGGGGGAAAACAACACTTCGAGTGGTGAAGTATGCAGGTATTCCGTTGTTATTCTTAATCTGCCTGTATATCGGTTTGTATATCGGGTACGTGAAGCTTGGCAAGCAGCCGGCATCGGAGATCTGGGAGTGGAAGACCTGGCGCCACATCTATGATCTCATATTTACCGATATCGATTGATCCGGGAACGGCCGTGATGTTGCTCATTTTGAGCATTGAGGAATCAAATAGAACCGTTGTAAGAAACTCTCGTGATCACGGGAGTTTTCTTTTATATTTTGCGTATTTACCAAGTTATTCATTATATGGAAGTGAGGTCCTGATCTAGGTGTCTGTAACGTCTTGTGGGATGGGTTGTGACGCGCTTGCTTTTCATCTTTTATTGGAAATTGTATAATGAAGGAGGTGTTTCTTACACCTTCTTCGGCTAGGAGGGCTGTTATGAATTTGCCGAATTGGATTACGTTGTTTCGTTTTGTGCTCATACCTGTATACGCCTATCTCATCTCGCAGCATATGCTCTACGAGGCTCTAGCCGTAGTGATCATCGCCGGGTTAACGGATGTGCTGGACGGCTATATCGCCCGCAAACGCCAGCAGATCACGACGATCGGCATCATGTTGGATCCACTGGCTGATAAGTTGTTGATGATCGCGGTGATCGTATCCTTCCTCTACTTGCGCTTCGTTCCTTGGGAGGCCGCCCTGGCGATCTTCATCCGGGAGATCGGCATGATCATCGGGGCCGGGATCTTCCATTTGCGAGGATATAAGACGGTACCGGCGAATGTGTTTGGGAAATTGACCACGGTGTTGTATTATTTGGTGATTTTGCTTTTCTTCCTGCAGGTGGACTTCGCCGTTCCTTACTTATGGTGCGTCATCGTCTTATCTTATCTCACGACGATCATCTATATCTTCCTGCAATTCCGTTCGATCAAAGAGCTGAGTGAGAGTAAACGAGCATCCTAACCCCATACTAAAAGAGCATATCCCTCCAGCACTGCAGGCTGGATGAATATGCTCCCTTATATGAACCTCTCTGCTGCAGCCAGAGAGGGACATTCTATATTGTTGCCGCAGGTTGATTTTTTATACGTTTATCATGGATAAGG
The DNA here is from genome assembly GCF_015472005.1 of Insulibacter thermoxylanivorax. Taxonomy (NCBI): domain Bacteria; kingdom Bacillati; phylum Bacillota; class Bacilli; order Caryophanales; family Paenibacillaceae; genus Insulibacter; species Insulibacter thermoxylanivorax. Next base: position 41,162 of record NZ_BMAQ01000043.1, read on the forward strand.
AAGTGAAGGATATGCTCAATGCCTCGCAGATTAAGGAGATCATCCCGCATCGCTACCCGTTCCTTCTGGTGGATCGCATCATCGAGCTTGAACCGGGGAAGCGGGCTGTCGGGATCAAGAATGTGACGATTAATGAACCGTTTTTTCAGGGGCATTTCCCTGAGTATCCGGTCATGCCGGGAGTCCTCATAGCCGAAGCATTGGCGCAAGTCGGCGCGGTGGCCATGCTGTCTTTGGATGAATACAAGGGCAAGATCGGCTTCTTCGCAGGCATCGATCAATTCCGTTTCCGGGAACAAGTGAAACCCGGGGATACCCTGCAACTTGAACTGGAGATCACGCGTCTTAAGGGCATGATCGCTAAAGCGAAGGGCAAAGCAACGGTCGATGGCCGTGTCGCCGCTGAAGGTGAGCTGATGTTTGCGATCGGCGATGCCAAAGGCGAGTGATCGATGGCAGGACAAGCCCGTTATCTCGGATGTTGGAGGAGTTCGCAGCAGGATTAAGCAGCAGGCTTAGCATTAGGAATAGTCAGCAAGATTTGGCGGCTGCATTAGTCAGCGGGATCAACCATCGAGAGTTGGCAGCAGGATTAAGGTGTTCAGTGTTCTTGTCAGGAGAGAGTTCGCTTAGAATCACGAACAAGAAGCAGAAAAGGAGAGGAGTTGGATGAATATGACGAATTCCGCAGCAGTGGTATATGAACAATGGTTAAACGACCCCCTGATCGATGACGAGACGAAGGCTGAGCTGAAGAGCATTGCGGATCAGCCGGCGGAGATCGAGGATCGTTTCTTCCGTGAGTTAACCTTCGGAACAGGCGGTCTGCGCGGCGTGATCGGCGCGGGTACGAACCGGATGAACCGCTATATCATAGGCAAGGCAACGCAGGGACTGGCTCAGTATGTCCTGAAGAAGAAGGCTGGAAGCGGGACGCCTTCTGTCGTGATCGCCCATGACTCGCGCCGCTGTTCGCCGGAATTCGCCTTGGAAGCGGCGCTGGTATTGGCCGGCAACGGCATCAAGGCATATCTGTTTGAGGATCTGCGGCCGACGCCGGAGTTGTCCTTCGCCGTTCGCCATCTGGGCGCGGATGCGGGGATCGTGATCACGGCCAGCCACAACCCGCCGGAGTACAACGGTTACAAGGTCTACAACCAACACGGCGGCCAGTTGGTGCCTTCCGAAGCGAATGAAGTGATCGAGGAGATCAGCAAGCTTAGCTCCTTTGCTGAGATCCGCCGCATGACACGTGAAGAAGCAGAGCGCCAAGGGCTGCTCGTATGGATCGGCGAGGAGGTGGATGCTGCCTATATCGATGAAGTGGTATCCGTCAGCAGACGGCCGGAAGCGATCCGCGCAGTTGGTGATGAGCTGAAGATCATCTATACGCCTCTCCATGGCACAGGACATCAGCCCGTGGTTCGTGCGCTGCAGAAGGCTGGATTTACGAATGTGCGCGTCGTTGAGGAGCAAGCAACGCCGGACGGCAACTTCCCAACGGTGAAGTCGCCGAATCCGGAGGAGCGGGAAGCCTTCACCCTGGCGCTGGAGATAGCGAAGCAGCAGGGTGCGGACCTGGTCATCGGCACGGACCCCGATGCGGACCGGATGGGCGCCGTTGTGATGAATTCTGAAGGCGAATACGTGATCCTCACGGGCAACCAGTCCGGCGCGATCATGGTCGACTACTTGCTTGGCAGCATGAAGGAGAACGGCGATCTGCCGCAGAATGGTGCGGTCATCAAGACCATCGTCACCAGCGAGATGGGGGCGAAGATCGCGGAGAGCTATGGAGCCAAGGTATTGAATACCCTGACCGGGTTCAAATATATCGGCGAACTCATGACGAAGTTCGAGCAGACGGGTGAGCATACCTTCCTGTTCGGTTATGAGGAGAGCTACGGCTATCTGGCGGGCAACTATGCCCGGGATAAGGATGCCGTCGTTGCTGCGCTGCTGATCGCAGAAGCAGCTGCTTATTACAAGACGCAGGGCAAGACCTTGTATGAGGTGCTGCTCGAGCTGTATGAGCGTTATGGATATTATCAGGAGCATCTGGAATCCCGGACGATGAAGGGCAAGGATGGTCTGGAGCGCATCGGCCGGGTGATGGAGGAATTCCGTCGGACTCCGCCTCAGACGGTGGCCGGCGTGAACGTTGTGGAAGTGAAGGATTACTTGCCGGGGATTGACGGACTGCCTCCAGAGAATGTGTTAAAATTCTTCCTTGAGGACGGTTCGTGGTTCTGCCTGCGTCCGTCGGGCACAGAGCCGAAGATCAAAGTGTACTTCGCCGTACGCGGCACGTCGCTTGCGGACGCGAAGGAACGCCTCGAGAAGCTCGTCCGAGAAGTGATGGCCCGCGTAGACGAGTGAGGGTGATGGGATCGCGCGCGGCATGCTGGGCTGTGGGTAGTGGGCTGGGCAGTGGGCTGGGGTGGTCTGGGCAGTGGGCTGCCGGATTCGTCTTAGCCGCTGGGGCTATCTTGGCTGCTGAGCCGCAGG
>NZ_BMAQ01000045.1 GCF_015472005.1 Insulibacter thermoxylanivorax
CACACAATTTCGGACTTGACCGCGAACTGATCGGTTTTGTCCTAAAAACAGGACAAAAACCGAAAAACAGGCGCCGGCGGGGAGGATGTGTCCTAAATTTAGGATGAAATCTGAAGACGCAGGTTACAGGTTGCAAAAGGCCAGGATGGTAACAGGATGTAATAGGAAAGGCACCGACTTGGTCCAATCGGTCTGATTGGTCCAAGCGGTGCCTGATTTGTTAGTTCATGATCTGGCGCAGGACGGTTTGCAGGATGCCGCTGTTGCGGTAGTAGTCGACGTCGACCATGCTGTCGAGGCGGCAGATGACCGGGAATTCGAAGCTGCTGCCGTCTTCGCGGGTCGCCTTGACCGTCAGACGTTGCCCAGGTTGGATGTTGTTGTCCAAACCTTCGATATCGAAGGTCTCGCGGCCGGTGATGCCGAGGGACTTCCAGCTCAGGCCGTCAGCGAATTGCAGCGGAAGCACGCCCATGCCGACAAGGTTGCTGCGGTGGATGCGCTCGAAGCTCTCCGCGATGACGGCCTTCACGCCGAGCAGGTAAGTACCCTTCGCTGCCCAGTCGCGGGAACTGCCCGTGCCGTATTCCTTGCCTGCGATGACAACGAGCGGAGTACCTGCTTCTTTGTATTTCATCGCGGCATCGTAGATCGGTTCGATCTCGCCGGTTGGCAGGTAGGTCGTTACGCCGCCCTCGGTGCCCGGTGCCATCTGGTTGCGGATGCGGATGTTGGCGAAGGTACCGCGCATCATGACCTCATGGTTACCACGGCGGGAACCGTAGGAGTTGAAGTCTTTGCGCTCGACGCCGCGCTCGATCAAGTACTTGCCGGCAGGGCTGTCGACTTTGATGTTACCCGCTGGCGAGATGTGGTCTGTGGTGACGGAGTCGCCAAGCAGGGCCAGAGCTCTTGCGCCCTTGATCGGCTTGATATCATCCGGCTCTGGGGTGAGTCCTTGGAAGAACGGCGGCTCTTGAATGTAAGTGGAATTCGGATCCCACTCATATAGATCGCCTTCTGGTACGTCGATCTCGTTCCAGCGTTCGTTGGCGGTGAAGATGTTCTTGTACTTCTCCAGATACATATCCGCAGTGATTGCTTGCGCCATCGTATCGCGGATCTCAGCGCTGGAAGGCCAGATGTCCTTCAGATAGACCGGATTGTTATCCTTGTCGTAGCCGATCGGATCCTTAGTCAGGTCGATATTCACGGTACCGGCCAGCGCATAGGCAACGACAAGCGGCGGCGAAGCGAGATAGTTCATCTTCACTTGCGCGTGTACGCGACCTTCGAAGTTGCGGTTACCGGACAGAACCGATGCCACGGTCAGGTCGTGATCGTTGATCGCTTGGCTGACTTCTTCCGGCAGCGGACCAGAGTTACCGATACATGTCGCGCAGCCGTAACCCGCTACGTGGAAACCGAGGGCTTCAAGCGGCTCGATCAGATTCGCCTTGCGCAGATACTCGGTGACAACCAGCGAACCAGGTGTCAAGCTGCTCTTGACATAAGCCGGTTTCTTCAGGCCCTTCTCGACGGCCTTCTTCGCAAGCAAACCTGCACCGATCATCACCGTCGGGTTCGAGGTGTTTGTGCAGCTTGTGATCGCTGCGATCACTACGGAACCTGCACCGATCTTCGAAACTTCGCCGTTCGGATGCTTGATCTCGACGGTTTCGTTCAGCTTCTCCTCGGATAAACCGTAGCCGCCTTGATCGATCGGCTGGCGAATGATTTCGTTGAAGGATTGTTTCATATTCGTCAGTTCGATTCGATCTTGCGGGCGCTTCGGACCGGCAAGGGATGGTACGACGGTGGACAGATCCAACTCAATCGTATCGCTGAAGATCGGATCCTCCATATCATCAGTGCGGAACATGCCTTGTGCTTCATAGTAAGCTTTGACCAGAGCGATCTGCTCTTCTGTACGGCCTGTGTTGCGCAGATAGTTCAAGGTCTCCTCATCAACAGGGAAGAAGCCCATCGTTGCGCCGTACTCAGGTGCCATGTTGGCAACGGTCGCGCGGTCTGCCAGGCTGATATTGCTCAATCCGGAGCCGTAGAACTCGACGAACTTGCCGACAACGCCCTTCTTGCGCAACATCTCCGTGATCGTCAGCGCAAGGTCAGTTGCCGTAGCTCCTTCGGCCAGTTTGCCTGTCAGTTTGAAGCCGATGACCTCAGGTGTCACGAAGTACAGCGGCTGCCCCAGCATGCCGGCTTCTGCTTCGATGCCGCCGACACCCCAGCCGACGATGCCAAGTCCGTTAATCATCGTTGTATGGGAGTCTGTACCGACCAGGGAATCCGGGAAGACATAGGTCTCGCCGTCGACTTCTTTGGTCGCAGCTACGCTTGCCAGATATTCCAGGTTCACTTGGTGAACGATTCCTGTGGCCGGAGGTACGGCACGGAAGTTATCAAAGGCCGTCTGCGCCCAACGCAGGAAACGGTAGCGCTCCTTGTTGCGTTCGAATTCGATCTTCATGTTGTACTCCAGGGCATCCTTCGTTCCGAAGGCATCCACCATCACGGAGTGGTCGATGACCAGGTCTACGGGTACAAGCGGATTGATCCGCTTCGGATCACCTCCGGCGCGATGCACCGTATCTCTCATCGCTGCCAGGTCTACTACGACGGGTACGCCGGTGAAGTCCTGGAGGACGATCCGAGAAGGAATGAAGGGAATTTCTTTGGATCTGTCTTGGTTTTCAGCCCAGGTTGCGATCTGCTTTACGTGATCCTCGGTGATCGCTCTGCCGTCAAATTGACGAATGGCTGCTTCCAACAAGACTTTGATGGAAAAGGGCAGGCGGGATACATCACCATGTCTCTTCGCGAATTCGTTCAGTGAGAAGTAGTGGTAGGTCTTACCGCCAAGCTCAAGCGTTGAACGAACCGAGAATGCGTCTTTGTAAGCCATCTCTTCAGCCTCCTATCATCGTAGTGCACAGCTTCATGATCATGATGCCATGCCTTCGTTTCACTAGTTGAAACTCCATTTCATAATTTACACTACATTAAGTATAGCGCTTCCTGGGGCATACGTAAAGTCATTTTTTGTACGAGATTGACATATATATCACATTGAACAGTGTGGAAGGATATGGATGAACGGTGATCTGTTGATGGTGATCGATGGCGGTGAGAAGGGGGGCGGAGCTTTGTCCTCGGATTGGAGAATGGTTTTGTATGAATATGCCCAAATCATGAATGAATCAGCCGCGACAGGTCAGATCGGTGCACTGGGTACAGCGGTTGATGATATGGCTTACCTGGAACGAAGGGAACGCCTGCTGAAGACGATCACTTATGATCGACGCAGGCGGAACGTGAGGCCGCTATGCGCACAGACGCGGGCGAGGCTGCTGAACGCTTGCGAAGAGGGAGACCGAGTCCGGGCGGATCTTAGATTCGAGATGCGGATAACCTATGAGCAGTTGAACGATCATTACGATGAAGAGCAGGTCGTGCTGGAGCAGGTCTCTTTGCAGCGTACGGGCGGCGGCTGGCGGATCACAAAGGTTGAACCCGTCGTCCAGGAACGGCAGGCAGGAGCGCCTCCAAGGAATACAGGAGATGCTGCAGCAACCTATGAATCCGATGGATTGAGCACGGAGCAAAGACCAAGACCGCTTCTCAACACCTATCTGCTGCATGGCACTCCATACGATGAAGTCTTGTATCAAGGATCGCGGAAAAAAAGATATAATCGCCAGCTCGCGAAACAATATGCAGACAAATACTGGAATATATCAAACCCAGCATATATCGAATTTGCCGTTGATTGCACAAATTATGTTTCCCAGTGCATCTTGGCAGGCGGTGCTCCGATGCACTATACTGGTAGAAGGGAATCCGGCTGGTGGTATCAAGGGCGTAAGGACAACCGGGAATGGTGGAGCTACAGTTGGGCGGTTTCTCATGCCCTGCAGCGCTATCTAGCGTTAAGCCGCAACGGTCTGCAAGCGGAAATCGTGCAAACCCCGTATGAATTAAACATCGGCGATGTGATCATCTACGACTGGGACGGCGACGGCACATACCAGCACAGCACGATCGTCACGGGGTTTGATGCCGCCGGAGAACCGCTTGTGAATGCACATACCGCGAACAGTCGCGCGCGATTATGGAGTTACCGCGATTCGCCGGCTTGGACGGAACGGACGCGGTACCGTTTTTTTCATATAGCAGATTATTTTTGACTTTAGATTATGATCAGCGGAGGGTATAGCATGGCAGGAAAGCTGCGTATCGGCGTCGTCTACGGGGGAAGATCAGGAGAGCATAAAGTATCCCTTGCCACGGCGTTCTCGGTACTTTCTAATTTTGATTATGACAAATATGAGATTGTTCCTTACTATATCACCAAATCCGGTGAATGGCGAAAGGGCGATCTGATGATCGGTCCGCCCAAATCCCAGCAGCAGCTGATGCTGGAAGGACAGCGCACGTTGGAAGATGAACAGGCTGTAGGCAAACTGCTGGAGTACAGGCATTCGAGAGAGGGCGTCCGCAGCGAATCAGGGCAAGCCGCGCTGACGGATCTGGACGTAGTCTTCCCGCTGCTTCATGGAACCTTCGGCGAGGACGGCACGATCCAGGGATTATTCGAGATGGCCGGGATCCCCTATGTGGGAGCAGGTGTCCTGGCATCCGCCGTGGCGTTGGATAAGATCGTGATGAAGAAGTTATTCGCCCAAGAGGGTTTGCCGCAATGCATCTTCCGCGGGTTTACGCGGACGGATTGGGAGAGAAGACAGTCCTATTACATATTGGAGATTGAGACGGCCCTTGGCTATCCATGTTTCGTCAAGCCTGCAAATCTTGGATCTTCCGTCGGCATCTCGAAGGTAAGGAACCGGGAGGAACTGCTTGAGGCAGTTAAGCTGGCATTCCGCTACGACCGCAAGGTGATCGTAGAAGAGTTCGTCGATGCCCGGGAGATCGAGGTCAGCGTCTTAGGGAATGACGAGCCGATAGCGAGCGTGCCTGGAGAGGTTGTTTCGTCGAACGAATTCTACGATTATAAGGCCAAATATGTCGACGGCAAATCAGCGATGATCATCCCTGCGGATCTGACGCCGGAGCAGACGGAACAAGTACGGGAGATGGCGATTCGTGCTTTTAAGGCGATCGATGGTTCGGGATTGTGCCGGGCGGACTTCTTCCTCAGAAAGTCTGACGGGGCGATCCTGATCAATGAAGTGAATACGATGCCCGGCTTCACGCCGTACAGCATGTATCCGCTGCTGTGGAAGGAAAGCGGCAAATCCTATCGTGAACTTCTGGATGATCTGATCCGGCTGGCGATTGAACGCTATGAAGAGCGGCAGAAGCTGGATTACGGCTACGAATTGTAAGTACGAATCGCGATCTATCCATCTGTTTGGAAAGTTAGCTCAGCGCTCATAGGCGGTGAGTAAGCGGGCTGAACGTGCGTTATGCGTCCATACATGGTAAACTGGTGCTGACAAGTCCAAGTTTCCTGGAGGAGGACACCGGTATGGGATTTCAATCGGAATTTCATTCAGTATGCAAGTTCAAATCGGAGAAAGAACTGGACGACTTGTTGGAATACGGCCGAACCGCGATGATCAAGAGCGGTTTCCGCATCTATCCGACCGGCCAGAAAGCCATTGCCTACACACCGGACAATGCAGCCGCAGCCATCGTGCTCATCACCGCGTCGATCGCCGAGATCAATTTCCAAGGCGAGGAAGTCACGAAGGTGGAGATGGATCTGGTGCGGAAGTTGACCCCGGAGGAATCGGAAATCCTGACGAAGCTGGGGCATGAGATGTATTTTTCGGAGCAGCAGAGCTGAATCATAGATCAAAGTTTATCAGAACCCATCATCGGAAACGATGGAATATCAGAGCCGCGGTATGATTGTCGCCTTAAGACGGTTTATGTCTTGGGTGAGGAACATGCCGCGGCTTTGGCGTTGCAAGGGGCTTATACGAACTGCATATCTCTTCACTAGTCATTAGTACAAGGGGTTCCCTCATAGAGTAGGTAAGAGGCAGTTTTGCGCTGAAGTTGGCGGCCTATGGTTTCTGGGCTTAGGCTTGGATACCACCTGCGAAGGAGGTGCTCCCGATGAAAGTGATGATCATCGGTGCGGGCGGACAACTGGGAAGGGATCTTAGCATCCATATGCAAGCTGCGGGGTATGCTGTGCATGGCTATGACCGCAGAAGGCTGGATATCACCGATGAGAAGCGGGTGTTCGAAGCGATGCGGAGGCTTAAGCCCGACGCCGTCATTCATGCTGCAGCCTACACCGCTGTGGATGAGGCGGAGGCTCAACCCGAAGCTGCGTTTCGGGTAAATGCCGCGGGCACGCGCAATATCGCCGCTGCCGCTGAAGAGGTCGGTGCGAAGCTGTGCTATATCAGCACGGATTATGTCTTCGACGGGGAGAAGGGAAGCCCGTATCTTGAGTATGATGCGCCGAACCCGGTCAATGTGTACGGCTGTTCCAAATACGCCGGTGAAGAGTTGGTCCGATCCTTGACCAGCCGCTGGTACATTGTCCGCGTATCCTGGCTGTACGGAGCTCAGGGGAAGAATTTTGTGAAGACGATGCTGTCCCTTGCCGCGGAGAAGCAGGAGATTCAGGTCGTCGATGATCAGATCGGGTCGCCGACATATACGGTGGATGCGGCGCGTTTTGTCAGCATGTTGATCAGCACATCCAAGTACGGCATCTATCATGCAGCGAACAGCGGATCATGCTCTTGGTATGAATTTGCGGCGTCTATCTTCGCCTTGTTGAATCAAGATATCCCGCTGATTCCCATACCGACGGAGCTCTACCCCCGGCCGGCGAAGCGGCCGCGGTATTCGGTCCTCGAGGCGATGGCGATCCGCAGTGAAGGATTCGCTCCGATGCGCCACTGGCAGGATGCGCTGAAGGATTATCTGCGGGAGCATGCGGGGCGGGATGGAAAGGTGTGTTAATTCATATTCACTCTCCAACGCAACTTATGTTAGAATCTACATAGGGCCATGTCGTTGTATTGCAGCAGTTAGGAGATATCCATGACGATTGGTTATTTGGCTTTATTTTTCATCGGACTATTGGCAGCAGTGATCGGAAGCTTAATCGGACTAGGCGGAGGTTTCCTCGTCGTTCCGGCTTTGCTCATGTTATCCGAGCAGCTCTTAGGTGCGGCGATGCCTGCGCCGATTGCCGTCGGGACATCGCTGACCATGCTGATCTTCACGGGGCTGTCCTCGACGATCACTTATATGCGCCAGGGTAAGATCGATTACCGCAGCGGTTGGTTATTTACGCTGATCAGCACTCCTTCCTCGGTGCTTGGTGCGACGCTTACCAGTGCTTTTGAAGGCAGGGCTTTCGATCTTGGATTCGGTCTATTCATGCTGCTGATGGCGGTGCCGATGCTTGTGCGGGATAAGCTTCGCCCGATCCAAGCGGATTGGCCGATCAAGCGTACGTATACCGATCGAGACGGGACCCAGTGGACGTACGGGTACAATTATTGGAGCGCGGCACTGGTCGGACTTGCCGTCGGGCTTACCTCCGGTCTCTTCGGCATAGGCGGCGGGTCGCTGTTCGTACCGGCGATGATGCTGCTGTATCGCTTTCCGCCTCAGATCGCGTCCGCGACTTCGATGTTCGTCATCCTCTGGTCCTCGATCATCGGCAGCGCAACGCATATCTACTTGGGAGAGATCGATTGGCTGAGCGCGGCGTTCCTCATTCCGGGCGCGCTGATCGGCGGCTGGTCAGGAGCTCGGATCTCGCAGCGGGTCAGCAGCAAAGTGTTGCTGTGGACCTTGCGGATCGCGCTGCTGTGGATCGCTCTGCGTCTCATCATATCCGGACTGACAGGTTGATGTCCGGGCTGTATCCAGCCGTTAAGCGCAGGACTTCGTCAGCATATAGATGCATGGATGCATGTTGATGTTGATTAATGGATTAAGGGAGTGGAGACAGTGGCTGAGAGAATTGTGACTTCTATAGCCGGCAAGAGCCCCGTTGCAGTTGCGGTGAATACCGCGGCGAAGGCGGGAGAGTGGATCAAGAGCAAACTGGGATCGTATGAGAACCTTGAGGAGAAAACATCCTCCCAGGACCTTGTCACAGAAGTGGACCAAGGGGCGGAGAAGTTGATCACGAACTTGATCAATACGTACTTCCCGAACCATGCCATCCTCGGAGAAGAGAGCGTCGAACCAGGTCCAGAGGGTGCAAAACGCGCCCTGGAGAAGATGAGAAACGAAGAATATCTCTGGATCATCGATCCGATCGATGGGACGACGAACTTCGTGCACGGCTTCCCGTTCTTCTGCGTGTCCATCGGACTCGTCCACGAGGGAGAACTCGCAGCTGGTGTCATCTATGATCCGCTGCGGGACGAGATGTTCGTGAGCGAGAAGGGCAAGGGAGCCTATCTGAAGGGACGCCAGATTCGTGTATCGCGGGAACTTCGTCTGAGCGAGAGCCTGATGGCGAGCGGTTTCCCGCCGCAGGATCGGAGCGATCGCCATCTGCAGAAGTTCACCGAGATCGTACCTAAGGTGCGCAATATCCGCACCTCGGGTTCCGCGGCTCTGCACTTGGCTTATCTGGCCGCAGGAAGAATAAGCGGCTTCTGGGAGCCGAGCCTTAATGTCTGGGACGTGGCCGCGGGCGTGCTGCTCGTTCAGGAAGCGGGCGGACGCGTTACAGACCTCCAAGGCAATCCTTATACGCTGGAGACGACGGATATCGCGGCGACGAATGGACATATCCATGATGAGCTGCTGAAATGTTTTAAGAACTACTACGACTAACAGATTCCGCCAAGGCGTCCGAGCATGGATTGAGGGGGAAGTGGAATCGATACGAGTAGAGCCAAGGGGATCTGCGAGCAAGCAGATTTCCCTTGGCTCTTCTGTTTCAGGTATGAGCGGGTATACAATGCTGGACTCAGCGTTTGATCGCTTTGAAGGCTTCTGCAGCGGCTTCGATCGTCACATCGATATCCTCATCGGTGTGCGCAATCGTCAGGAACCAGGCTTCATATTTGGACGGTGCTAAGAGGATGCCGCGATTAAGCATCTCCCGGAAAAACGCCGCAAACATCTCGCTGTCCGTATCCTGGGCTTCTGCGTAGTTGGTCACCGGATGGTCGCAGAAATGCGTCGACAAGGCACCGCAGATCCGGTTCACCTGCAGCGGAATGCCGGCCTCAGCAGCGGCTTCTTCCAGACCCCGCTGCAGCTTGGCACCAAGGCGGTCCAATTTCTCATAGTGTGCCGGGTCTTGCAGCACTTCGAGGCAGGCGATGCCGGCGGACATCGATGCAGGATTGCCGGCCATCGTGCCGGCTTGATAAGCCGGCCCAAGGGGCGCCACCTGCTCCATGATCTCGTTGCGGCCGCCGTAGGCCCCGATCGGCAGCCCCCCGCCGATGATCTTGCCCATGGCCGTGAGATCCGGTTCGATCGCCGCATGTTCGTCGGGCATCCCGGCATAGGTCTGCGCTGAGCCGTAGTGGAAGCGGAAGGCGCTGATCACTTCATCATAGATGACCAGTGCTCCTGCATCACGGGCAGCGCGGCAGAGGCCGGCGAGGAAGCCCGGTTTCGGCATGACCATGCCGAAGTTGCCGACGATCGGCTCCACCATGACCGCCGCCACCTCATCTCCCCAGCGTTCGAGGGCTTCGCGGAGGGCGTCCAGATCATTGAACGGCACGGTGATGACGTCGTGGGCGATGCTGACAGGGATGCCGGCGCTGTCCGGGATGCCGAGGGTGGAAGGGCCGGAACCCGCAGCGACAAGGACGAGGTCCGAATGGCCGTGATAGCAGCCGGCGAACTTGATCAGTTTGGTCCGGCCGGTATAAGCACGGGCGACGCGAATCGTCGTCATCACGGCTTCGGTGCCGGAGTTGACGAAGCGGACCTTGTCCAGGCTCGGGATCGCTGCTTTCAGCATCTTGGCGAAGGTATTCTCAAGCTCCGTCGGCGTGCCGAAGAGCGTGCCGTTCTCCGCCGCCCGCTTGATCGCCGCCGTCACATGGGGATGGGCATGTCCCAGGATGATCGGCCCATAGGCTGCGAGATAGTCGATATAGCGGTTGCCGTCCTCGTCCCAGAAGTAGGCGCCTTGTCCGCGTTTCATATAGACAGGAGCACCGCCGCCGACGGCTTGGAAGGAGCGGGAGGGGCTGTTCACCCCGCCGACGATATGCTGCAGTGCCTCCTGGTGCAATGCTTCTGAACGGGTTCTTCTCATCATATAGTCCTCCTGTGATCGGATGTTGTTAAAGGTCGGATGTCTGGCATTATATTTCAGTTCATTAGTATTTCATTCGTATTAAGGATATCATTTTTTTCCGCGGGATTCATAGTTCGCATCAAAGCATCGGAAACGGGATGGAAAGTCATCAATCAAAAAAACGACCGGGGATGGGGGAGCATCCTCGGTCTTGGACATAATAGTGCACGGAGTCAATGGTTTATGTCGATGTTTTTTGTTGTCTCACGTGGGCAGCCGTCTTTATCGGATCTGAATCAACAGTATGTATCGTCTCAGCCTCGAGATCTGCCATCGCAATGGCTGAAACGATACATCTTATCGTCTCACGATTCGCCAGGACGGATCTACCCGTGAGCCCGACGACGTGTACCCAATGTGCTTAGACAGTTCTGGTTGGACCAGCTATTGTGTTTGATCAGTCTGTCCAGTCGGTTCCGTTTACTCGTTCTGATCTTTACGCCCTGTTTGCTCTGTTGGCTCTGATTGATCTGTTTGATCTGTTTGATCTGTCTGATCCGCCTGCTCGGCCTGCTCCGTCTGTTCGAACAACTGCTGTACATAATCGCGCAGCGCTTGTTCGTTCACGGTGATGACCTCCATGCCGTTGATGTTCTCCTCGCGGAGCAGTTCCATGGGCGGAAGCTGGGCGGTGACGATCTCCTTCTTAGAGCTTTCATAGGCTAGGGAAGCGAGCGGCAGCATCTTATCGAAGGGAATATTCGTTGTGATATAAGGCTCGATCTTTTTGAGCGTATTCGGCAGGGTGAGCAGGGACGTCGTGCTGGTCAACTTCTTCGCCAGAGCGCTCATCAGGTTGCGCTGGCGTTCCGTACGCGTGTAATCACCAAGCCGGTCGCGGCGGAAGCGCACGTATTGGAGAGCTTTTTCCCCGTCGAGAACCTGCAGTCCCTTCTTCAGATCAATCTTATACTTCGGATCCGTGGGATCGTAGTAGTACATATTGCGCTCGACTTCATACTCGATGCCGCCGAGGGCGTCGATCAATTGAATGAAGCCCTCAAAATCAACGAAAACATAATACTGAATATCAAGATCCAACAGATTGCCGACGGTCTCCATGGCGAGATTCGGACCGCCGAGAGCGAGGGCTGTGTTGATCCGGTTGGAGTAATGGCCCGGAATCTTCGTATACGTGTCCCGCATAATCGAGAAGAGATAGGCCTGCTTCGTCGTCGGATCGATGGAAGCCAGCATGATCGTATCGGAGCGGGGAGCTTCGTTCTTCGTCAGTCCGCGCGCGTCCCCGCCCAGTAGCAGGATATTGACGCGTTCGGTGCCCTCCCATCCCGGTGGTTCTTCGGGAATATAGGCGTCAGGATTCTGTTTGCGCAGTTCCTGTTCATATCGCTTGAGATCCGAATCATCATCTCCGATCCCATGGCCAAACTTGATAATCGAATATACATAGTATCCGCCGTACCCGCAAATGCCAAGCAACAACAGGACAGCTAGACTAATCAGTACTCTCTTCAGCGCGGTATTCAAGATGAGTTCTTCCTTTCATCTGACGATCGTTGGCGGAGATCTTCCCGATCATAATGGTTATGACGGTTGATGGTTAACGGGGTTAACTTTATCGCCGCAGATCGTCGTGGTATCATGAACATGTTAATAGACGTTGTGATCGTCCCATCGGTGTGCAGTGATCTTATTCCAAAGAAATACAGTCATTATTTTATTATAGAATTTGAGCAAATATTGAGCAAGTTTATACGCAGCTGATTTTGGAGCACGGCGGTGAACAACGATCTGCATGCCTTCCGCAGTGCGGATGGGATGGAGGAGGATGAAATGATCAGCGAATCACGGGGAGGTAGGAAGAATGGAAAATAATGCACAGCATCAACAAACAATGAATCATCTGCCTCGGGTCGGACAAGCGGCGCCGGACTTTACGCTGCCTTCTGTAAGCGGCAAAGAGGTCAAATTATCGGATTATAGGGGCAAATATGTGGTGCTCTATTTTTATCCGAAGGATATGACCCCCGGTTGTACGACCCAGGCATGCGATTTCCGCGACCATCATCAGGAGTTTACCGAACTAGACGCGGTGATCCTCGGCGTCAGCACCGATCCGCTGAGCCGGCATGAGAAGTTTGCTGAGAAATATCAGCTGCCCTTCGAACTGTTGTCCGATGAGGAGCATGAAGCTGCTGAATTGTACGGCGTATGGCAGGAGAAGAAAAACTTCGGCCGGACTTACTTCGGCATCGTGCGTTCAACCTTCATCATCGGCAAGGATGGCACTCTGCTCAAAGAATGGCGCAATGTGAGAGTAAAGGATCACGTGAAGGAAGCTCTGGAATACATCCGTTCTCTTGGATAAGAATCCGCATAAGTAAAGGGAGCTCATGCACACGGTCATAGGCGGCAGCGCAGCGTGTGCGTGATGCTCCCTTTGTTGCTGCGGGTGAGCTCAGGGGCGACCGGCGCGTTCTTTGAATTCCTGCGGAGTGCATTGGTAGCGGTCTTTGAACAGCTTGATAAAATAACTCGTCTTCTGATAACCCAGCCGCTCGGCTACTTCATACACCTTCAGGTTCGTCGACTGCAGGAGATGAGCAGCCCGCTCCATGCGCAGGCGGAAGAGATAATCGCTGATGCCCTCGCCGGTCTCGAGTTTATAGATCTTCGACAGGTAAGAGGGATTCAGATAGACATGATCGGCGATGGACTGCAGCGTCGCATCCGCCAGGTTCTCGGCGACGTACGCTTGGATCTGCAGGATGAGATCCTGGCGGCTGTCGTACCGAACGCTGGCATAGTGCGCCTCAAGCGCATCGATCACCTGGAAGGTCCAATCCCGGAGCTGAGCGATCGTATGAAATCCCATCCCCGAGACGAAGCGTTCATATTCGCCGGGCAGGAGCTCGGAGAGCCATTGCTTCTTCTTGTGAACGGTACAGCTGACGGCGGCGACGATCGTGTGATAGACCTCGAGGATATGCTCGTGAGAATCCGCCCAATCCTTATCCAGCGCAGTGAATACCGCCTCCAGCTTCTCGCGCAGGGGCTGCCACTGTCCCGCCTCCAGCAGGTGCAGCAGCTGCGGCGGCTCATATAACTGCGCCAGATGGCGGGCGGTGCCTCGTTCAACGGCATGGGTGGAGTTAATGAGCAGCTCTCTCTCGCTGCCGATCCGCTGCAGGAACTGGATGAGCAGGCTGTCGTACCGCTCCGAGATCTCCTCTGGGAAGCGGCACGTCTCGTGCAGGATGATGGAGATCGTCCCCTTCAGATACTGCTTGACGTAATGCTGCAGCATCGCGGCTTTGCGTTCCAATGGGCTGCTGCTTGAGGGCAGGAGCTGTGAGTCGCTCGAGGGTTCTTCGTCAGCATCGGAGGCTGCTCGGCTGCTGCTTCCGGCCGGGGGATGCGGAGGTTCTGCTTCTTCGGCGCCGGATGCTCCTCCTGCTATCGGCTGGAGGAGGAAGACCCAGTAGTCGTGCACCTCCTTGGCATGCCAGGTGTGGAATTCATCGCTGAAGATCTCATCGGCGATATTGGTGAAGGCGTATTCGAGCAGTGAGAGGTCCTCATGTTCATACTGATCGAAGTGATCTTCCAAACGGACCAGCATCAGCGAGACAGGGCGTTCCGTCGTGAAGGGAAGGCGCAGCAGTTCCAGCTTGCGCGCAAGCTCCGCCGGCCGGAACCTGCGGCTGTTCAGCAGGTCGAGGAGCAGGGACTGGCGCAGGATCGGCAAGTTCTCCTTCAATGTCTGCTGTGCCCGGCGGGCCGAGGCGACGCTGCGCCACTGCTCGTCGAGCTCTTGGACCGCCCGCTGCACCGCCTCCAGCAGTTCTTGATCGGAAGCCGGCTTTAAGAGATAATCGCTGACCTGATGTGCCAGAGCGGTGCGCGCGTATTCGAACTCCGAGTATCCAGACAGCAGGATCAGCTTGACGTCCCGCCATACGGCGCGCACTTTGCTGATGAATTCCAAGCCGGACATCCCGGGCATCTTGATATCGGTGATGACGACGTCGATCGCTTCCGTCTGCATCATGTCCAGGGCTTCCTGGGCGGAATAGGCTTTGTAGACACCGGTGATCCCGGCCTTATGCCACGGCACATTCGCCGCCAAGTCGTCGGCTAAGTCGATCTGATCGTCTACGATAAGCAAGCTGTGCATGGTGATGCTCCTTTCTTGATGTCATCAAGGTCGTATACTTCATTAATGTCATTAACTTCATTAATTACGTCATTAAGGTTATAAACATCGTTAACCTTCGCAGTATCCTTACCCCTCACCTGCCTGCGGGAGAGAAGATGCCAGCGGCTTCGTCCGCGGCCACCGGATCTCCACGACCACCCCGCCTTCGGACGGACGATGGAACAGAAGATCGGCTTCGCTGCCGAACTGCAGGCGCAGGCGCTGCTTGATATTCCACAGAGCGCAGCCGGTCTCGTCACTGGGCGCATGATCGACTTCATGCCGCACCTTCGCTAATTGTTCATCGTTCATCCCGGCGCCGTTGTCGCGCACCAGGATGTAGTGGAAACGGTCGTTCTGACCGCCGCGCACCTCGATCCAGCCGTCATGCTCGACCTTCTCGATGCCGTGGATGATGGCATTCTCCACAATCGGCTGCAGCAGGAGACGCGGAATCTCCAGACGATGCATCTCCTCCGGCACCTCGATCTTGTATGTCAGATGATGGATGTGGAGCTGTTGGATGCGCAGATAGCTGTCGATCAGCTCCATCTCTTCTTCGATCGTCGCCGTCAGCTTCTCGAGCCGCGTCGTATAGCGGTAATACTTGCTCAGATGCAGAGCGAGTTCCATCACGGAATCCGTCTTGCCCAAGCGGGTTAAGCTGCGGATCAGCGCGAAGCAATTGTATAGGAAGTGCGGATTGATCTGCGACTGCAGCTGTTTCAGATTGGCCTCGCGGGAGCGCAGCTGTTCCACATAGACCTTCTGGATGAGCTGTTCGATCTCCGCCGCCATCTCGTTGAACCGATCGAACAGGAAGGTGAATTCGTTGTTGGGACGGTTCGTCAGACGGACGGAGTAGTCGCCGATCTTCAGCTTATGGACGCTGCGGATCAGCTGGAAGATCGGACGCTGAACGTTCTGATACAGCATATAAGCGGCGAAGATGCTCATGATCAGCAGGAGGCCGATCGAGCCGTAGAACAGATTGCGGCTGGTCAGGATCGGCCGGGTTACCGTATCGATCGGTACATAATCGACGACGTACCAGGAGAGGGAAGGCACCTCGCGAATATTCAGCAGATACTCCGAATCAGCGATGCGTAGGATGTGATTGTGATGCTGCACGGGGTCCTGTAAGCCGATCCGCTGAACGATCTCCTCAGTGATCTGTTCATTCGAAGTGCTGTTGGCGATCACTCGCCCGCTGGGTGAAAGCAGGAAGGGATCTCCGCTTCCCCCGAGTTTGAATAGATCGAGATCCCGCACCAGTTCTTCGCGGTTAAAGGACATCTCTACGATCAACCCGGCTTCGCCGATGCCTGCGTTCAAGGGTTGGATGAGATGGCGGAAAAACCGCTCCTCCGCATGGCCGCCGTATACCATTCTGCCGCTGCGCAGATCCCAGGTTGTCGTGAAGCGGTCTGTGAGAACCTCCATATCGAAGTCCAAGAGGGTGGAGCTCGTTGACACCATCTCGCCGTTCTCCGGCGACAGGATGCTGTACTGGGTATCCCATTTGCCGGCGGCATTCAGCAGCTGCAGGCGTTCCAGGATGCGCAGCTTCTCCGCATAGCGATCATAGCCGGAGAGCAGGTGAAGGGTGCGGATCTTCTGGATATGGATGTCCTGGCTGAGGAGCAGACCGAGGCGGAAGATGTTGCTCAGCGAGGCATCCAGCTCGTTGGCGAAGAAGATGATGTCCTTCTCCTTCAGGGCGGTGATCTCTCTGCGCAGAACATCCATGCTGACCTTATTTGAAAACGCATACAAAAAGATGACCGGTATTAACACGGCGATTAAGAAGCCGATGATCCGTGTAAAGGTGTTATAACGCCACGTCAATGCGATGCGCCTCCTTCGGCGGATGTGGTGAACAAGCTGCAAGATTGATTCTAGACCAAATTAAGTGACGATTAAAAGACCCAATATGCGTTCCGATCGAGATCACAAAGAAATTGGCATCCATCCAAAATCCCGGGTCTATAGCGGCAAGGCCGGGGTTGTTACAATTAACTATGACAAAACGAGGTATAAATATCAACAAATCATTGTCATTGTGGTGAAAACAGGGGGAGGAGTATCGCATGGCTTCCAAGGCTTCCTTAGCCCGATCCGGCAGAAAGGGAAGGGAGCGGTACCGCTTGACGTGGCCCCTTCATCTGATGGTGCTGCCGGCGGTGATCGCAGTTGTTTTGTTTGCGTATGTGCCGATGTTCGGCCTTGTGATGGCGTTTCAAGATTTTAAACCCTATGACGGTATCTTCCATTCCCCCTTCGTGGGCTGGAAGCACTTCGAGTTCATGTTCCAATATCCGGACAGCAAACAGGTGATCATCAATACCTTCGTCATCTCCGGCCTGAAGATCGTATTCGGCTTGGCAGCGCCCTTCGTCTTCGCCCTGATGCTGAATGAGGTCCGCAAGATGCTGTTTAAGCGTGTGGTGCAGACCATCGTCTACCTGCCGCACTTTATCTCTTGGGTTATCCTCGGTGCAATCCTCATCGATATGCTGGGCAGCGACGGCATCGTAAACGCGACGATGCGCGCTCTCGGTCTGAAGCCGATCTTCTGGCTGGGCGACGGCAACTGGTTCCGCTTCACTGTGGTCGTCAGCGATGTGTGGCAGAACTTCGGGTTTAACACGATCGTCTTCCTCGCCGCGCTCGCCGGCATAAACCCGTCCCTCTATGAAGCGGCGGAGGTCGATGGGGCAAGCCGCTGGAGGCAGACGATTCATATCACGATACCGGCGATGATCCCGATCGCTGTGGTCGTGGGCACCTTGTCCCTCGGCAATATCCTGAACGCCGGCTTCGACCAGATCTTCAACCTGTATACGCCGCTGGTCTACGACAAAGGGGATATCATCGATACCTTCGTCTACCGGACGGCGATCCTAAACGGTCAATACAGCTTCGGCACCGCCGTCGGTATGTTTAAGTCTGTGGTGGGTACGGTGCTCATCGTCATCGCCTACCGCTTGGCATACCGCTATGCGAACTACAGAATCTTCTAGAGGGAGTGGGCTGGGAAGTGTACTACAAGACCAAAGGCTACCGGATCTTCTCCGTATGCAACCATATCCTGCTCGTCTTGATCAGCTTAAGCTGCCTCCTGCCGTTCATCCATATCCTGGCGGTGAGCTTCAGCGGCAGCGCTCCGGCCAACGCGAACATGGTTAAGCTGTGGCCGATCGACTTTAATACCGATGCCTATGCGCAGACGATCCAGAATCCGAATTTCCACAAAGCCCTGCTGATCGGGGCGGAGCGGACGGTGCTGGGAACGCTCATCGGCATGGCGGTGATCACCCTCGCTGCCTATGCCCTGTCCAAGGATCAGTCCTTCTTCCGCAGCAGACGATTCTATACGTGGTTTTTCCTTGTGACGATGCTGTTCAACGGGGGGATCGTGCCGACCTACATGACGATCCGCACCTACGGGCTGATGAACACCATGTGGGCGCTGGTCCTGCCGACCGCGGTCAATGTGTTCAACATGGTGCTGCTGATGAACTTCTTCCGCAATGTACCGAAGGAACTCGAGGAGGCGGCGGTGATCGACGGGGCCGGGCAGTTTCGGACCTTGGTGAGCATCTATCTGCCGATCTCCTTGCCGGCGCTGGCGACGATCTCGCTGTTTACGATGGTCTTCCACTGGAATTCCTGGTTCGACGGGCTGCTCTATATCTCTGACTACCGCAACTATCCGTTAGCCACGTTCCTGCAGACGGTCATCGTGCAGCAGGATTTTAACAAGATCAATCCCGATGTGAATGTACTGAAGAATATCTCGCAGCGTACGGTGAAGTCAGCGCAGATCTTCATCGGCACGTTGCCCATCCTCCTGGTGTATCCCTTCTTGCAGAAATATTTTGTAAAGGGAATCGTCCTCGGTGCGGTAAAGGAGTAAGTGTCGGGAAATCTGGGTGAATGAGAAAAGACAAAAATAGTGAATAAAATAGCATCAATACAAATTAAAGGGTATGTAACCTGTTTTGATCATTTTATATAGTGTTAATCGAAAACAGATGTTCATCACGAACGAATGGGGGAAGGAACATGAGAAAATGGTGGTTATCAGCTCTGGTCTTGCTTCTGGCTCTAACCGTTGCAGCATGTTCAATGACCGGCAATAACAACAAGTCAAGCGGCAATGACGGGAATCGGAATCAAAGCCAGAACCAGAATGGTGAATCCGGCGAAGGCGAATGGAATGGTGAGCGGTACGATCCGCCGATCGTCCTGACGACGGTGAAGGGACTCGATCAGAATGCCGCGGTCTTCAAGGAAGGGGAGACGATCGAGGACAATGTGCACACCCGTCTGATCAAGGAACGGCTCGGCATCGAGATCAAATACAACTGGGTCGTGACGAATACCAACGACGGCTATAAGAACAAACTCCGCCTCGAACTGTCCTCGGGCGGCGAGATGCCCGATGTGGTCGTCTACCGCGGCGACATGGAGACGGTGAATCTGCTCATCGACTCCGGCCAATTCATGGCGGTGGATGAGCTGATCGAGCAATATGCCGGAGAAGAGTATAAGAAAGGGCTGGCACTGGACCCGACGATCTGGTATCCGATCACCCGTGACGGCAAGAAGATGGCGCTGCCGATCCTCGATTACGCATATAACGGGGATCAGGCGCTTTGGATTCGCGAAGATTGGCTGCGCAAGCTGAACCTTAAGGCGCCGACCACCTTGGAGGAGATGGAGGCGGTGATGGATGCCTTCGTCAACGGGGACCCTGACGGCAACGGCCTGGCTGATACGATCGGCTTGGCTGCCGGCTTCAAGAACGGCTTCAACAACTGGATGACGGATATCGGCTTCGTCTTCGGCGCATACGGCACGATGCCGGGGCAATGGAACATGATGGAGGACGGCAGCCTGATGTTCGGCTCGATCGACCCGCGGGCGAAGGACGCGCTGCTGACGCTGAAGCGCTGGATGGAGAAGGGCTATCTGCATCAGGATACGGCGCTGAAGGATGAGGTGGGCGGAGCGGAATTCTTCACGAAGGGGCAGGCAGGGATGATGGTGGGTCCGAACTGGATTCCGGACTGGCCGCTGCCTGATCTGAAGCGGAATGTCCCGGAAGCCGAGTTCAAGGCTTATCCGATTCCAGCCGGACCGGACGGACTGATCGGCACAGCGGGCGGCAACCCGCCGGTGAACGGTTATATCTTCATCAACAAAAATGCGAAGCATCCGGAAGCCATCCTGCACTATTACAACTGGTTCTTCGATCATATGGCCAATCCGGCTCCGGGCAGCGAGTTTGCGAACGGTTTTGCCGAAGGGTATGACTACGCGCTGCTGCCGGACGGCTCGATCACGAGCGATGTGGCAAGCTATCCGGAACTGTTCCCGGGCAATGTGGATGATCAGATCGTCAATCCGATCTACTACACCCTGACCTATGAAGGCGCGCGCATTCCGACGCTCTACGCGGAAGCAATGGTGAAGCTGGCTAACGGCGAGCCGCCGGAGACGCCTTATGAGAAGTCTCTGGCTTCGTACCGCACCAAAGAGAACATCGACGCGATGAAGGTCATCATGGATCAGAAGGACATCCGCATGAAGAACTACTACACCGGTCCGCTGACGGAGACGATGCAGAGCAAGAACGAACTGCTGAACAAAATGGTGAACGAGACCTACACGAAGATCATCTACGGGCAAGCATCCATCGACGAGTTCGACACGATGGTGGAGAACTGGCTGACGTCTGGCGGCGAGACCATCACGCAGGAAGTCAACGACTGGTATAACAGCGTGAAATAAGCGGGGATCGAGCCGTTGGGCTCAGACAGCGCAGGTTGGATCTGACTTGGCGGGATTGAGAAGATCGTGCGGTTCTGAGACGACAATAGTTGTTGATACGCGTGCAGTGTCTGTCTTGGTGGGTCCTGAGACGACAATAGTTGTTGATACGCACGCAGGATCTGCTTTGATGAGTCTGAGACGACAGAAATTATGCTCTCACACGCCAATCCCGCCACCTCGCGCCCTGAGTCAATAATAATTGATGTCTCACACCGAATCTGCTTACTTGCATACTCGTACGCACACGTAAGGGCTGTCCAAAACCAGTGAATACTGGTTGATGGGCAGTCCCGATTTTTTTGGAAGGAGTTTTTCGCTCAGGACAGAGTGTCGTAGTCCGCGGGGGGACTTTTTATGATTATTCCATTGACTCAGGAAGTGAATTGCGCAGTGAGCAGAAAGCAGCGAGATGAAGAACCTGAGCGAAGGGGATGATGAACAATAAGGAGGGGAAAGGGGCGGCGACTCTATGGCGACTCTATTTTATCTAGTGATGTCAGGTCTAAAAGCTTCAACTCATCCATATAATCTAGCAACTAGAAGAGCGGAGGTTGGGATGGATGATGTTGAGGGAAGGAGCTTGCGATCGCGCCGCTTTGAGAGGGCCGGGAAGGGAGCGCAGGGTGCGGCGGAGCAGGGGAGCGGCTCTGGCTTTGCTGTTCGTGCTTCTGTTCACGGCAGCTGTGTCCCGCGGAGATCTAAATGATGCGATCGTCTATGCCGGGGAAGCGGAGGTTCCGCCGAACTTGCTGGATGATAGAGCTGTGCAGAAAGCCGAGTCTCGAGTTAGAACGTTGGAGCTGGCAGATCGGCGAACACCTGAGTTAACGAATGATAGAATCGAGACAAATCATGCGAGAGCGATCTATGAACAGCTGACCTATGGGAAAATGGCGCTCCAAGAGGAGAAAAGGTATCGCGTGCCGGAAAGGCCCACGGTCTACCTGACCTTCGATGACGGTCCGTCAAAATTAACGGAGCAAGTACTGGATATCTTGGCGGAGGAAGGGATTGCGGCGACATTCTTCGTGTTGGGAGAGGCTGCAGAGCGGCACGCGGATCTGGTGAAGCGAATGGCGCAGGAAGGGCATGCGATCGGCAATCATACCTACAATCACAGATATGCGGAGTTGTATGAGGAATTTGGAGGATTGTGGGACCAGGTGCTGCAAACGGATGAAATCATCTATCAATTGACCGGGAAGCGAAGCAGGTTATTCCGGGCGCCGGGCGGGACGCATCAGAATTTTGATCCGTTCTATGCTTACTATATGGAACAAGCGGGATATATCGTCTATGACTGGGACGTGGACAGCGGAGATGCGAAACGGCGGGGAGTGCCCGCGGATGAAATCTTATACAATGTGGTGAGCGCTCCTCTGAAACATGAGATCCATGTACTGCTGCATGACGGAGCAGGGCATGAAGAGACGGTTAAAGCCCTGCCCGAGATCATTCGTTACTATCAGGAGCAGGGATATGCGTTTGACGTGCTGGATCCGAGCGTGCAGCCGCGGCAGTTCAGCCTGGGCAAGCTCAAATGGAAGAGGAAGATCAGCTTCCAGCAACACGAGCAGTTTATGGAGAGAATCATGGATTTTCGGACGTTAAGGGAAAATGGGTTGCGGGAGCATAGTTTAAAAAGCTGGAGGCAGGATCCGGCAGCGGAGGAGAGGCTTCTGCTCCAGGTCAACGGGAGGAACATGGTGCTTAGTGAGCGGGAATTCTATATCGTTGATGGGCACTATCAGGTGCCGCTGGATCGGTTGACGGCGGTGCTGGACGGGCGGTTGTGGAAGGTTGAGAGGAAAGCGGCGGGCGGACCGTTAGAGAAGGCCGAGGATATGCGGCCGCAGATAGCGGATGGTATGAAGGGGCCGGCGGCGGTTGACCCTGCACGGATGCATAATCGGTATCGGGCGGAGATCGCCGGGCACATGATAGTCTATGATCCGGCAATGCAGAGCATGATCGTGCGCGGTCCGGGAGGGGAGGAACGATCCCTGACATCAGTCCAGCTGGAAGAAATAGACGGCAGGCTGTTCGTCCCGCTGCGAGGCACGGTGGAGATGCTGGGCGGATCGATTCCCTCTTACTCCGTGGATCAAGAGATGAAGCAGGTGCGGATCGATATGCCGAACACAGGTTATGGACGAGGGGTTTGGTGGAAGGTGAGCGGTCAGTATAGAATGGGCAGCATCTGGAGTCATCCGCTGTTAAAGCAGAGCACCGTAACTCTATAGAGGTTGGTATAGGTGAAGTTGGTATAGAGAAGTGTATCTAAGAAGGTTGTCTCTAAGAGTTTGGCTGCAGAAGTTTGTCTACCATAGGTTGATCATTAAGAGATTCCATATAGACGGTTTCCACTCTATCGTTTAGTCTTTTTCAGCGCAAGACATGTATGCAACAAAACTTCAGCAAGGAGTGTTGCTGAAAGAAAGTTTCCATTTATCGACTAGGGTTGCTAGGTCAAAGTTGATCCAGCCGGGGTTAAATTTGGCGCAGCCGGGGTTTAAGGCGGGTCAAATCGTCAATACTGATAGCAAGATTCATATCGTTAGGAGGACGCGAAATGCGCTCATCGGTATTGGGATTTGATCAGCAGCATGAATTGATAGAGAACATGATCGAGAATGTATCACGAGTTATCAAAGGTAAGAGAGAAATCATTGAGATGGTGATTACCTCTCTGTTGTGCGGCGGTCATGTACTGCTCGAGGATGTGCCCGGCGTCGGCAAGACGATGATGGCGCGAGCTCTGGCGAAGACGGTGGGCTGCACGTTGAAACGCATCCAGTTCACGCCGGATCTCTTGCCTTCGGATATTATGGGAGTCTCTATTTATAATCAAAAATTACAAGATTTTGAGTTTCGCCCCGGCCCGATCATGGCGAACTTCGTGCTGGCGGATGAGATCAACCGCACCTCGCCCCGCACCCAATCGGCGCTGCTGGAAGCCATGGAGGAAAGGCATGTGACGGTGGACGGCGTGACCTATGAATTGCCGAAGCCTTTCATTTTGATGGCGACGCAGAATCCGATCGAACATGAGGGCACCTTCGCTCTGCCGGAGGCGCAGCTGGACCGTTTTATGATGAAGCTGCATCTGGGATATCCGGATGCGGATGCGGAGATGGAGATGTTGGAGAAGGCGGCGGTTCATCCCATTGAATCGCTGAAGCCCGTCGTAACTAAAGAGGAGCTTCTGGAACTGCAGAAGCGGGTCAAGCGAATCCATGTGGACCGGTCGATCCGTGCGTATATCGTCGATCTCGTTCAACAGTCGCGCATCCACCCATCGCTCTTGCTCGGCGCAAGTCCGCGGGCGGCTGCAGCGCTGATGCATGCAGCGCAGGCCAAGGCGCTGATCGCTAACCGCGGGTATGTGGTGCCCGATGATGTGAAGGCTGTTGCGCATCCGGTGCTGGGACACCGTTTGATCCTGCGGCCGGAAGCCCGGGCTGCGGGCATGAAGCAGGCGGATCTCGTCGATGAGCTGCTGTATTGGGTGCCGGTACCGAATTTTCGGCAGGCGGCAGGTGAGCGGTCATGATGCTGCGCCGGTCTCATGAGCTGCGAAGGATCCGTAACGAAGTCACACATCGTAATGACCATGACGGCCACGCTTATCATTCGCAACGCACTGTTGATGTCTATCGTGATCGCCGCCATCGGAGTCATCGCAAGCACCGCTTCCACCGCGTGGTGCCGGGGGCAGGGTCGTTCTGTGCATGGCTGATTGCGGCCGCCGCTGCGTGGTACTGGGCGCTTGCCCAGGGAGGACAAGCCGCTTGGTTTACGGCAGCGATTACGGGGTTCTTGGTGCTGTATGCGGGGATCGCGGGATGCCTCGGTCTTGTAAAACCAGCGGTATACCGGGACGAAGTGTCCGAGTCGGTGCAGGCCGGTGATCGAGTGAAGGTCGGCTTGACCATACGCCTGCGCTCCGGCTGGTTTCCATTCGTCTGGCTGGTGATTCAAGACAGGTTGTACGATGCGGAGGGCAGAACCGCTTATACGCATCACCGCTTGGTCTATGCGGGATCGCGGAATCGGATCTCAGTGGAATATGAGATCCCGCGGCTGCGAAGAGGGGTGTATACCTACGGAGCGGTAAGTGTCGAGGCGGCCGAGCCGCTGGGCATCATCGGCCGCCGCTGGAGGATGGACGACGCAAGCGGGCGTCGTCTTCTCGTCTATCCGCAGCCGCTTGCCGGGCTGGCGGCGGAGATACCGCGGCGCCTCAGCGAGAGCGGCGCCGCGGTGACGGCGGCGATGGCGGCAGCATCGCCGCTTGTCAGCACCGTGCGCGATTATGCGCACGGGGATCCGCTGCAGCGCATCCATTGGAAGAGCACGGCCCGCACGGGCGGGCTGAAGACGAAGGAGCTGGATGCGCTGCAGGAACGCCGCGTCGCCGTCGTCTTGGACGACGCGGCGGAAGGCTACGGGAGCGGGCCGCTTGGCCGCTCCCGATTTGAGACGGCGGCAAGCGCAGCATGCGCCGTCGTGAAGGCCGCCAAGCAGCAGGGCTTGGCGGCAGTGCTTCTCTGCGGCGGTGCGGAAGCCGCCGCAGAAGAGGCGCCCGGCCCGGCGGAGCGCCGGGCGCTGGAGCTGCTCGCGCATGCTGAGCCGCGGCGGGGCGGACCGCCGCTGGAAGAGGTGCTGCGCGAGCAGGGGATGCGGCACACGGCGTATGTGCCGCTGCTTGTGATCACGCCGCGGCTTGACGCGCGGCTGATCGATCAGATCGGCGCCCTGCGGATGCGCCGTGTGCATGTGTCGCTGCTGTATATCAGCGACACTGAACAATTGGGCGAAGCCGATTCGCAGCGGCTGGCCCAGCTGTCGCTTATCGGCTGTTCAGCCAGCGCCATCGCGGCCCATGGTCCCAGGATCTCGCCGTCTGGCAGTATCAGCCGTGCGGCAGCGGGAGGGGGTGCCGGCGATGTTGGAGTTTCAACTTAGCCAGACGACGCGAACAGCACCAACAGCACGTACCACGCAACCATCACAAACCACACAAACTGAACAAAATGCACACACTGCACAAACGGCGAACCTTGCTCGCTCCAGCATGTCCCGTGCTAAGGATGGAGGAGAACCGTATCCCTGGCTAAGTGCAGGGATCGCTACGCTGCTGCTCTTCGTCTTGCTGACGGAGTGGATTCGGCCGCTGACTCAGCTGGCTATGGTGACGGGCATTCACGTGATCGATCCCTTCCTCATCGCTGTCTTTGGCTTTGTCGCACTGGATTACCTGCGCCTCAATATGTGGATCGCCTGGCCGCTAAAGCTCGTCGTATGCTGGGTGTTGATCAGTTTATTCTACTATGACAGTTTCCTCTTCGACCGTACCTGGTGGCAGGAGTACGGCGCCGTGAGCATGCGCGACCTCGAGCACCTGCTCGCCGGGCATACTGCGGCGATCAGCGGGGAGAATCGCACGCTCTTGCTGCTCGCGGGGTTCTCGCTGATGATCTACTCCCTTCATACCATCATTGTGCGCCGTCAATATGTCGGCTGGTTCGTCACTCTGACCGTGGCTTATCTCGCAGTATTGCAGCTTGGATTCGGACTGGACACGACGCGCGGCGTGATGGTCAGCGTCGTCGCCGGCTTAATCCTGTCGGCGGTTCTAACCCCCCTTCGATGGCGCTCGTTGATCGCAGCTGCTGATGCTCGCAGGAGCGGCTTCGCTGGCGGCAGGCGTTCATCCCGGCAGCAAAGTACGGACCAGGTGCCAAGAAGCAGCAGTGAGTTTGCGATCCCCAGGAGCAAGCAATTAGCTGCCGTGTTGTGCTCGCTCATGGTCATCGGGCTTGCGGTGCTGAGCGGACTGTGGATGACCGCTAATCAGCCGCGCCTGGCCCAGCCGTGGCGGTGGAATGTGCATGCTTTCATCCAGGAGGCAGCATCCCTTGCCCGCGGCTCGCTGCCTTTGAAGACGACGGTGCGAAGCAGCTGGCTGGGCGTCGGCCAATCGGGCTACAGCCCCGGGGAATATACCCTCGGCGGCCAGGTCATTCCGGCGGATACACCGGTCTTCACAGCTCGTTCGGAGACGGTGACCTATTGGCGGGGAGAGAGCAAGGCGTATTATGATGGACGGGGCTGGTCGAATGGAGATGTCGATCAAGCAGTAATCGAAGTGCCGAATCCGACAGCAGAGGGCTCAGGCTCTGATCGAGGGACCGATGCCGGAAGATCCGTCTTCTCACATGACACTATCATCATACAGGAGATCAAAATGGACGAAACCGCTTCTTGGTTCCTGGAGAATACGCTGTTCTCCGGCGGAGAGATCCTCTCCGCAGAAGTGCTGTCGGTATTCAGCAGCAACAGCAGCGACCGCGTCAACGACAGCAATGGGAGCGCGAAGACGGAGACGGGAACAGCTGCGGGACGAAGCTCTTACTTGCTGATGCTGGACCCAGCTTCCCAGCAATATTGGATCGAAGCCGCGGACAGCCATGTGAGGAGTTACCGAGTCAAGGTACGCCCTATCCCCCATGACAGCTTCGAATCGGCTCGGATCGATCGTCTCTATCGCGAGGCCGCGGCGGACGGCTTGCAGATCCCGCTGCCGGAAGAGGAGAAGCGCCGTTATCTGCAGCTGCCGGAGTCGATGAGCACGCGTGTCTATGAGCTGGCGAGCCGGATCACTGCGGGGTCGGACACCGATCTTGCCCGGGCCCGTGCGCTGGCTGAGTACCTGCGCTCCAATTATGCCTATGATCTGGACGGGCATGGGAAACCGGCGGAAGGGATGGATTTTGTTGAGTATTTTCTATTTGAGAGTCCCTTTGGTTATTGTGATCATTTTTCCACTTCGATGGTGGTCATGCTGCGTATGAACGGCATAGCTGCCCGCTGGGTCGCGGGATTCGCGCCAGGGAATCTGACGATGGAAGATAACGGCGAGGTGCGGAGTGATGTGCGGGCGCTGCATGCCCATTCGTGGGTGGAAGCGTATATACCCGAGGTGGGCTGGATTGCCTTCGAGCCGACGCCCGGCTACGCGGACCGTTTAGGTGCAGTGTCAGCGTTGGCAGTTGACACGGCCGCATCGAGGGATGAACTCGGCAGCGCGGCACCGGCATGGTGGCAAGGGCCGGCGTCGATCCTGATCACGCAAGTGAGCAAGGAGGTGGAGCAGATGGAAGGAGATTGGTTGACCCGGGTACACAAATGGACACAAGAACAATACAACGAATGGCTATCCAAATTGCCGGATGATATCAGCGGAGTACAGCTTGCGATCATCACATCAGCGGTTTGTGCACTGATCATCTTAGGCTTCATCGCCCGGCGCCCCCTGCGGATGATGCTGTTGCAACGGCGGATTGACCAGCGGATCCGCGGGATGGAACGCCGCGGCGGCACCTTGGCTGTGCTGGAGCTGCTGTGGCAGGATGTGATGCGCAGACACGGGACGCTTAAGCCGGGACAGACCCTGCGCGAGTATGTGCTTGCCCTGCCTCTTCGTACAGAAGAACAGCGGCAAGCACTCATCGAGCTGGCTCATCTGTATGAAACGGTTCGTTATGATGAAAGGCTGCCGGCACGCATCTCCCGCTCGCGGATGAGCAGGCTTTGGCGCGCGGCGCTCGGCTGATGGACTTATTTTGCTGCATGAGAACAGGAATGAGGAATGGGGCATGATGCTGCAGCAAAATTCTGGTAAGTGATGCCAATGCATGATGCTGGAGTAGTACAAGATGCTGGAGTACGATGCTAGTACAAGATGCTGGTGATGCTGATGCGGCGCTGTTTTCTTGACGTTGGCAAATGCCTTTCTATATAATGATGTCATTCGATCACGAGCCGCATGTGCGGAGGAATATAGATATGGGAGGACGCGTATGAACAAGCCGGAAGAATTGATCCTGGTACTGGATTTCGGCGGCCAGTACAATCAGTTAATCGCCCGTCGCATTAGAGATCTAGGTGTGTACTGTGAGCTCGTCTCGTATAAAACCTCTGCGGAGAAGATCGCTGCGATGAATCCGCGCGGGATTATTTTCTCAGGGGGGCCGGCCAGCGTATACAGCGAGCATGCGCCGCTGGTCGATGAAGGGATCTACGAGCTGGGGATTCCGATCCTTGGGATCTGCTACGGGATGCAGATGATGGCACATCAACTGAAAGGACGAGTTGAACGCGCGGACAAGCGGGAGTACGGCAAGGCCGTCGTTGAGTTCGCCCCGCACAGCCAACTGACCCAGGGCATGGATTCGCAGCAGCAGGTCTGGATGAGCCACAGCGATCGTGTGACTGAACTGCCGGAGGGATTCATCATCGATGCGCGCAGCGAGCATGCGCCGGTTGCAGCGATGAGCGATCCGAAGCGGAAGTTCTACGCTGTTCAATTCCATCCAGAAGTGCAGCATACAGCGAATGGCCATGAGATGCTGAAGAATTTCCTGTTCAATATCTGCGGCTGCAAAGGCAACTGGACGATGGGCACCTTCATCGAGGATACGATTCAGGAGATCCGCCGGCAAGTCGGCGACCGCAAGGTGCTGTGTGCGCTGAGCGGCGGCGTGGATTCCTCGGTGGTGGCGGTGCTGGTGCACAAGGCGATCGGCGAACAGCTGACCTGCATGTTCATCGATCATGGCTTGCTGCGCAAAGGCGAAGCGGAGAGCGTCATGGAAACCTTCGCCGGCAAGTTCGATATGAACGTGATCAAGATTGATGCGAGCGAGCGTTTCTTAAGCAAGCTGCGCGGAGTGGAAGACCCGGAACAGAAGCGCAAGATCATCGGCAACGAATTCGTCTACTGCTTCCAGGAGGAATCCGCGAAGCTCGGGCAGTTCGATTTCTTGGCGCAGGGGACGTTGTATACGGATATTATCGAGAGCGGCACGGATACAGCACAGACGATCAAATCCCATCACAACGTGGGCGGTCTTCCGGAAGATATTCAGTTCGAGTTGGTCGAACCGCTGAAGGCGTTGTTCAAGGACGAAGTTCGCAAAGTCGGCGAAGAATTGGGTTTGCCGCATGAGATCGTATGGCGTCAGCCGTTCCCGGGACCGGGGCTGGCGATCCGCGTGATCGGCGAAGTGACGGAGGACAAGCTGAAGATCGTACGCGAATCCGATGCGATCCTCAGAGAGGAGATTGCCAAGGCGGGGCTGGACCGCGAGATCTGGCAGTATTTTACCACGCTGCCGAATATGAAGAGCGTCGGTGTGATGGGTGATGAACGGACATACTCCTATACCGTCGGCATCCGTGCGGTGACCTCGATCGACGGCATGACCGCCGATTGGGCGCGCATCCCTTGGGATGTATTGGAGCGGATCTCCATACGCATCGTCAACGAAGTGGACAACGTTAACCGCGTCGTCTACGACATCACATCGAAACCGCCGGCAACGATTGAGTGGGAATAATCGAGCAGGAGCAGCAGACTGGCAGTCCTCGGCAAGCACCGGACTCCCATCGTCCCGCTTTTCTCCCATTATGGCAGCTATGGCAGCATTAACACTCCCTTCGATCTGTTCGTGGAACGGATCGGGGGGAGTTTTTTGTGCGGTTGATGTGTTGGGGCGTGGGATTCGTTCGCTGCCGCGGTACGTGATGTTCGCTGCCGCGGTAGGTGCTGTTCGGTGCCAGGTCGGTCTTGCACGTTTTGTCCTAGAATTCGTATAAAATGGTGCAGCGCTTTTTGGCGTCCTTAGCCCTCGCTCGTTTTATCCTAAATTTCGTATAAAACGATGCGAGATCCGAAGGATTTTTCTGGTTTTGTCCTAAATTTCCTATAAAAAGAGGTGCGGAACGGTCACTGTGCGGGGTTTTGTCCTAAAAATCGTATAAAAGTCGGTGAAGGATCGCTGATCCAGAGGTCAAGTCCGAAATTGTGT
>NZ_BMAQ01000046.1 GCF_015472005.1 Insulibacter thermoxylanivorax
TGGCTGCTGAGCCGCAGGGCCCCTCAGTCTGCTGGCCATTGGGCCGCTGGATCGCACGCAGGTTGCAAGCCCGGCGCCGTGCGGAATAAGGGAAGTCAACCAGTGAACATTATGGGGAAGGGGAAGTAACCCCTGCATTTAATCTGGCGGAATAAGGGAAGTCAAACTTCCGTTATTTCGGAAATTTAGCGGTTTATTCGAGAATAACGGAAGTGAAATTTCTCTTATTTCCAAAATTCTGCGCTGATTTGCGTGTTTTATGGGGCTGTGAGCAAAATAAGGGAAGTTTGACTATCACTATTTTGCCCAAAACCGTGTTTTTGCAGAAATAAGGGAAATCTGACTTACACTATTTCCTATCATTATGGCCACCGTGAGTTCAACTTCAAGCAGATGCATTCATCCATTCCATCGGAATGGATGGATCCATCTATAATCGATTATAATCAGTGTCAAATATATTAAGTTAGGCGGGAAACGCATGGAACAACAACGCACATTAGCCGTTTTAGGTTTAGGATTTATCGGACTGCCGTTATCGCTCAGCTATGCGATGCATGGCGCGAAGGTCATCGGGATCGATGTGCTGCCCGGATTAATCGAGGATATCAATAACGGCATTACCCATCATATGGAATCCTACCAAGGCCGGACGATCCGCGATATCTTGAAGGAGCAGATCGCTGCCGGCAGATTCCGCGCAACTTCGGACTATGCAGAAGCGGCACGCGAAGTGGACACGTATGTCATCACCGTCGGCATTCCGATCAAGGACGGAGAGCCGGACTTCCGTGCACTGGACAACTGCTGCGAATCGCTGGGCAGCGTGCTGAAGCGCGGCGATACGGTGATCGTGCGGAGCACCGTCGTGCCGGGGACGACGGAGGGGCGCATTAAGCCGAAGCTAGAGGAGAAGAGCGGGCTTAAGGCGGGCGAGGATTTCTATCTGGCTTATTCTTCGGAGCGCATCGCGGAGGGACGAGCCTTCGAGGAGTTCATCTCCATGCCCCTTGCCTTGGGCGGCGTGAATGAAGCCAGCATCGAGAAGGCGCGGGATGTGCTTTCCTTCGTGACGAAGGCGGAGATCACGATCTCGGACATCCTCACCGTCGAGACGGCGAAGGTGATCGAGAATATCCAACGCGATGTAAATATCGCGATGGTACAGCAGTTCGCCAGATTCGCGGAGAAGGCCGGCATCGACACCTTCGAGCTGATCCGCGTGGCGAATACGCACAAGCGGGTGAATCTGTTGATGCCGGGACCCGGCGTCGGCGGATACTGCCTGCCGAATGCCCTGTATTATCTGCGGCCGAAGGCCAGGGAGCTCGGCGTAGCGATCGATCTTTTGGAGATGGCCCGCCGCATCAATGACGAGGTGCCGGGCATGCTCGTCGATATGCTCGAGAGTGCACTCCATGTCCAGGGCAAGGAGCTGACAGGCAGCACTATAGCGATGCTGGGGCTGGCGATGAAGGATTATTCCAATGATGATCGGATCAGCCCGGCCCATGATATCGTGAAGATCCTGCTTGAGCGCGGGGCGAAGGTTCGTGCATGGGATCCAGCGGTGAAGAGCGAGTACGATTATAAGGTGGATACTCTGGAGGAAGCGGTCACGGGGGCGGATGCTCTGCTCTACGTGACGGCGCAGGAAGAGTTCCAGTCGATCGATTGGTCGAAGACGATCGAATTGATGGCTGATGGAGCCGTGCTCATCGATGCGAAGAATCGCATTCCGCGAGATCTGCCAGCGGGGACGAAGCTTTACCGGATCTGACAGCTTAGACAGACTTACTATCCCACAAGATTGCGGTGATCGAACATGGCGAACAGAACACGAGCCAAGCAGGTTCTCATAATCGCATACCTATTCCCCCCGATCGGGGGAGGCGGCGTGCAACGAGCGGTTAAGATGGCGCGCTATCTGGGGGAATTCGGCTGGCAGGTTCATGTATTGACGGTGGAACCGCAATATCACGCCACGCTGGACGAGTCCTTGCTCGATGAGATTCCCGATGATGTGATCATCCACCGCTGCCGTGAAGATCAGGGTATGGTGCATAAGATCCGGCAGATGCTGCTTGGGACAAGCAGTAACCCTGCTGAGGAGGGCAGTGATGCGGGAATCGCTGGGGCTGGAGGAACTGGCGGGACAGCGGGAACTTCGGAGGCTCGAGGAGCAGCAGGGACTTCGGAGGCCCGAGGAGCAGCGGGAACTTCGGAGGCTCGAGGAGCAGCAGGGACTGGAGAAGCGGGAATTGCGAAGGCAGCAGACGCTGCTGATGATGCAGGAGAGGCAGGAACTGCGAAGTCCGCAGATGCCGCTGACGGTGCAGGGACTGCGGAAACGGCGATTGTT
Organism: Insulibacter thermoxylanivorax; assembly: GCF_015472005.1. Lineage (NCBI taxonomy): Bacteria > Bacillati > Bacillota > Bacilli > Caryophanales > Paenibacillaceae > Insulibacter > Insulibacter thermoxylanivorax. The sequence goes on from NZ_BMAQ01000046.1 coordinate 2,363, forward strand.
GAGCGGAAGACAGACGCTGCGGCGGAAGCAGAGGGAACCGCAGCCCCTTCGTGGAAGCAGCGGCTTGCGAAATGGTTGAAGCGAACGAAGGATGCGGTGCTTATACCGGATGATCAGATCCTGTGGTATCCAGCGGCGAGGAAGAAGGGGCTGGAGATCATCCGCCAATACGGGATCGATGCGATCTTCTCGACATCGGGGCCGTACACGAACCATCTCGTGGCCCGCTATCTGAAGCGGAAGACGGGATTGCCCTGGATCGCGGATTTCCGGGATCCGTGGACGCAGAATATGCACCGCTCCGGCATTCGCTGGCGGGAATGGCTGGAGGAGCGGATGGAGCGCTCCGTTCACCATGAGGCGAATATGACCTTGACGGTAACCCATTCCTTCGCGAAGAATTTCAATGAGAAGTTCGGCGCCGCGATCACCCGTTTGGAAGTGATCCACAACGGCTATGATCCGGCGGACTATGAGGCGCTTAGAGATGTGAAGAAGGAGCCGCAGGATGAGGACCGCTGCGTCTTCATGTACGCGGGCATCTTCTATCAGGAACGCAATCCGCGGCTTCTGTTGAGAGCCGTGAGGGAGCTCATCGATGAAGGCGCACTTGACCGAGAGCGCATCGTGCTGCGTTTCGCCGGCGTGTTCGATTACCCGGGATACAGCGATAATATCGATGCCGTGCATGAACTCGGGTTGACCGATATCGTTGAGATCCTCGGCAATCTGCCGCATAAGCAGGCGCTTAAGAAGATGAAGCAGTCGGACATCCTGCTGCTCGTTGGCGACACGGCGCCGGAATCGGGCGCCTATATACCAGGCAAGCTGTACGAATACCTGGCCATCGGTCACCCGATCTTGGCGCTCTCCATGCCCGGCGAATCGACGAAGCTGATCGAGAAGTACGGCCTCGGGGAGACAGCGGATCCGCTGTCGCTTGAGGAGATCAAGCGGGCGGTGAAGAAACTCTACGAGGACTGGAAGAGCGGAACGGCTCAGAAGGAGCAGCAGGCACAGGAGAAGTCGATGCTGAAATACCAGCGAAGAGAACAAGCCCGCAGGTTAGCTGAATTATTAAATGAAATAACCGGAAGCCGCAGATAGGTTTCCGGTTTTTTTAGTCTATTAGAACTTCTCACGGATGACGAGGCGCTGTTTGCCGGATTTGGTCGGCGGGATCTCGTCAACGTACTGAATATCAACGGTGATGTCGCCCAGCTTCTCTTTGATCGCGTTCGCGATGAAGTCAACTTCTTGCAGATTGAAACGGTCGTTCTTGATGATCTTCAGCACGCAGTGATCCAGGGATTTCTGGACGATCTGATATTTTTCGAACCCTTGGATATTGCCTGCGATGTGCGCGAAGTAATGGCCGGGGACTGCATTGCCGTCCCGTCTAAGCAGCATATCGTCGACGCGGCCTTCAAGGTGCTTCAGGATCGGCAGCGGGTTGCCGCATGTACAGGGCTCTTCGGAGAGCGCGGCCATATCCCCCAGCTCATAGCGCAGCCGAGGCATGCTGAAGTTGTTCAAGTCAGTGACGAGCAGTTCACCCAGCTGTCCAATCTCCAAGGGCTCCCGCGTTACCGGATCGACGATCTCGAGATAGGCGTTCTCCGCGGTGATGTGTAGATGTCCCTGTTTACATTCATAGGCGATGATGCCGCCGTCCTTGGCGCCGTACTCATTGATCACCCGTGTCTTGAAGACCCGCTCGATCTGTTCGCGCTGGAACGGATACAAGGTCTCTGCCGTTGTCACGATGCAGTTGAGACGGATGTCGCTGGACAGCTGCTGTTCCTCGATATATTTGGCTAATAAATAGATCGCCGAAGCATAACCGTACAGGTATACAGGTTTCACCTTGTGCAGGATCCGTACGTATTCCTCTGTCTGCTCTCTTCTCAGGTCATATCCGGGCAGGATGGTGCGGTTTTTGAGGAGTTTCTCCCTGCGCAGATGCTGCGTGCTGTACTCCGAAGGGTTGCCGAGGATGGCCACGTGCCGATCCCCCGGCTTGATCCCCCACCACGCTAGAGCCCGCCAGCGGGCTGCTTCATAGTGTTCTACGGTGAACCGATCCATATAGAACTGCGTGGGCTCGCCGGTGGAGCCGCCCGTCTTGTTCGGAATGAGCTTGCTGCGGTCGGCCGCGGTGGAGATGTAGTCGTCTCCGTTCTTCCGTACTTCCGCCTTGGTGCAGACATGGATCTGCTTCAGAAGCTGGAAGGGATCGGGGTCCGCGGTTTGGAGCAGTCTGCTGTACTTCTGGTATGCCGGCACCGTCTGGATGCTGTGGGTGAGCAGCTTCATCAACTTCTGCTTCTGAAGTTCTGTAACCTCGGCAGGGGTCAGGCTTTCCGTTGTCTTCAGCTCTTGGAGATAGTTCATGATGCGGTTGCCCTTGACGAGGGACATCATCGGGTATACGACACTTCTGATAAAAATCGCGTTCAGATCCATACGATCACTCCATCCCTGTTACAGCTCTTCGAAGACGGCATCTACGACATATTTTTCGATGCGGTCCGGGGAGGACAACTGGTCGACGATCGCCGGGTCATCATGCTGATAGAAGCGGAAGAAGGTCTCCTGATCGAGATATCCGCCTCCGGGCAGCGGCATGACCAGCCAGGTGCTGTACTGCAAGATGTAGTTGGCCTGCTTCGGAGCATCCTCCTTGCCGATCCAGAGCGTCATCTTCACGACGGTGTTCTCCAGCACGTGCTGCAGGGTTTCATCGTCGGCAAGTTCTTCGCGCAGTTCATCAAAAAGGATGGAAGGAGATCGCTCCACCCATTCCCGGGCATCAAGCTGAACTTGGATGACGTCCGTCGGCGTCGACAGCACTTCGCTGTCGGGCAATTGTACGGCATCCGTCATGAAGGGCAGCCAATCGCTGAAGCCGGCCAGCGGATCCAAGGGCTGCATCTCTTCAGGATTGCCTCTGAACCAGACGCCGCCGCGATTGATATAGCTCTTATCCCCGAAGTGGAAATACTGATAGGTGCGCGTTGCGACGCGGCCGTTCACCTGATAGGCATCTCCAGGTCGGTAGACGATCCCGTCGTACATGCTTGTCGTTGAGCGGCGGCCGATGTTGTTTTTGACATACCCCGTATACCAGAACGACTGCGCCTCTGGTTCAGTGTCGCTTACTTCGATGGCCTTCGCCACGCGGGCGGTCACATCGCTGGTCACCGCCGGCTCGGCTTCGGAAGCAGCAGGGAACCCGCTTACTTCTGAAGGATAGGCAGTGCAGCCCGCGGCGAAGAGCAGCGCTGCGGCTGCGAAGGCGGCACAGGAGAACCGGCTGATGAAGCGCCGCCGCGGCGGGCGCATGGATGCTGTGCAAGTTAAGCCGCGCTCTTGCTCCTGGATGCTGCGGATGGATTCGGAGCGGGCAGGAGCGGCGGAATGGGTGGTCGTCACCTCATGATTCCCCTTATGATAATGATTCGTCCTAAGATGCGCCTTACGATCGGCTTTGCGATTGGCCTTGCTTCGCATGTTGCCACCTCCATCGGTATACGGCGAGCCCTGCTGCCAGCAGCACGGTCAGTCCGCTTAGAATCTCGATCACAGGGATGTTGTGCGGCGCCCAGACGTACAGCTTGTGGATGCCCGCACGGCTCATCACGATCTCATCCCGTCCGTCGCCGTCCAGGTCACCGGCGATGGTGCGCACAACGGCAGGCAGGAATACTTTCCATTCGCGTTGGAGTCCCTCATCGGTATAGGTGAAACCTGTTAGATAGTTGACGTCGCTTGCACGGAGCATGCTCTTGCTCATCGCCAGCAAGGTCTCATCCTCGGTGCCCGGGTTCATCACGGATTCGAGGCGGAAGCTGCGCTCGCGCGTGCCCCACAGGATGTCCCATTCTCCATTGGCCTTGGGCTCGAGAATGATCGTATACGGGAAGGCGATGGTCAGCTCCTCGATGCCGTTGCGGTTGACATCGGTGATGAGGATGTTGCTCTGAGCCAGATTCGTCTGCATCGCCCGTGTGAGCACATGGGTCTCCGTCAGCCCGCCTTCGGTCATCTCGTAGAGATGAATGTTCATGCCTTTGACGAGCAGCCCTTCCCGTCCTTCTCCCAATTGGATGGCGCCGATGATCTGCGTGGCGTCCGAGGCGATGTCGAAGGCTTGTCCATCATAGGCGCCGCTTAATCGGCCCTTGGCCAGCCGGACATCAGTGAAGCGTCCCGTCTCACGCACTTCATCGTACAGCCCGCCTTTCTGTTCCAGAAGGAAGCGGATATTCTCCGTATTCATGAGCAGGGAGCGGAAGGGGGCCGTACCGAACTGGGTCATCGACTCCGCAAGATGTTGTCTGGTGACCAGCGGTTCTAACCGCAGATCATCGGTCAGGATGTAATAAGGGAAGCCGATGTATTCCTGCGGCACGAGGGCCTTGATGCGCTCGGCGTCCAGCTGCTCTGCCGGGATCCGCTTCAGTCCATTGTTCCATTCATACACGAACAAGCTGAACTGGGGGGATTCGATCTCGTATTCCCGCTCATCGATGCGTACGATGCGGGGCTTGGAGTCCGTGTTGCCGATCGTGATGATCTCGTCCCTGCCGTCCCCGTTGAGATCAGCGAGGGTGAAGGGGAAGGGATCGCTCAGTTCGCCGTAGTAGAGTTCATCCGTTACCGCCATCGGCCAAAGATGGGACAGCCCCTGCACCATGCGTTCCGGCAGCACGGCATTCATCGTAAAGGCGATGACCAGGGCCAGGATCGTCGGTATGAGCTTCAGCTTAGCGTACCAGCGAACGATCGGGTAGATGAACAGTCCGATGAAGAGCGAATTAAGGATGAACCAATGTGTCTCCATCCAGTGAACTCGCTGAATCGCCTGATCGAAGAAAATATAGGTCAGCGTATAGACGATCGCTGCCTTGCGCTGCTGCGGCGGTACGAGCCAGAACATCAGCCCGGCGATCGGTACGAAAAGCAGTGCGGCCAAGGACCAATCGGCGAAGGAGCCCAAGAGCAGCAAGTGATAGGCGAGATGAATGTACAAACAGTAGAGGACGAACAGCGCATATCGTCCTATGGTTCTAAGCATATGCGGTTCCTCCTTTCGCATCATAGCCCGGATTGACCGCTTCTGATCCGGCTGCGGAGGCATCGGATGCCGAGTCGGATGCCGAACCTGAGGCTGCATCTGAAACTGGTGTGACGGTCATTGTGCTAGCTAATGTGTCAGTTGATGTGTCGGCTGGAGCGCAGGTTGCTGTGTCAGTGGATGTACCGACTGGAGCGTAGGTTGCTGTGTCAGCTGATCTGTCAGTTCGTGTGCTGGCTGACGGAACAGTGCCTGCACTGGCTCCAGCTTCCGCACCAACGTGTTCAGCCGTTACTGAGCGTCCTGCCTTCCGCCTGCCGCCGGCCGGATCGGATTCGGAATCAGGACCGGCAGAAGCCGGATCTTGTCCGCCGGGCGTGAAGGGCTTCAGATACGGAAGCGATAGGAGTACGCCGGCGATCAACCAGAAGAAGGTATTCATAAACGGCACTTCAAATATGTTCTCTACTCCGTTATGCAGGATCACGGCTAGCAGTCCGGCGAAGATGCCGCCGTAGAGATAAAATTGCCTTGTTCGAGCGCTCCCCTTCCATATATCGAAGGTGTTGCGCAGGAGCATGTACATCAGCCATAGATAGACGCCGAGTCCGAGTAAACCCATCTCGGCCAATGTCTTGAAATAGTAGCTGTCAACATAGATCGTTCCAAAATGCCGATCCGCCACTGCTCCGCCGTAATGGCCGAGCCCGGTGCCGAAGATCGGATTGCTGCGCATCTGATCGTAGGCGCCGATCCAGCGCTGGATGCGGCCGTTCTCGGAGCTCTTGGCGAGATATTCCGGATTGAACAGGGCCGCGAAGCGCGACGAGATCTGCGGCACGAAGATCGACGACAGCACCGCAGCGATCAGGAAGCCGATGAACAGCTTGCGGTTGAGGAACAACAGCGCAAGACCGATCGCTCCGCCGAAGGCCAGCCATGCCCCGCGCGATCCTGTGAAGACCAGAGCGGCGAGCATGATGACCGCAAGCACGGCCCACAGCCATCTGCGGCGACCGCGGTCGGTAAGCGCCAGTCCCGCGGCGATCGGCGCCGTCAGGGCCATGTAGCTGCCCAGCACGTTCGGGCTCTGGACGATGGAGTAGGAACGGGTGCGTACGGTTTCGCTGGCGTCAATCCAGCTCGCAGGTACCTCGACGCCGATGATATATTGGTAGACGCCGTGCAGCCCGATGAGCCCGCCGATGATCACGAACAGGCGGAACAACTGCATCGCTTCGCTTTCCTTATCCAGAATATAGAAACCAATGATAAAAGCGAGTATGTATTGGTATACAGCGCGGAATCCTTCGATATTCACGCCGAAACGCGCCATATCGAAGACGAACATCGCCACGCCCAGCACTGTGAAGGCGATGAGCGGCGTCCGAACACTGGGCAATCGGCGCCGCTTGTCCAACATGCGCAGGACGACGATGCACAGCAGCAACACCAGCAAACCTTCATCCCATAGAGAAGAGACGATGGGGATCGGGATGATGTTGCGCAGGATATAGTCGATGATCGGAAAAGCTAACAGCACATAAAGCCATGTCATGCGATGAAAGAGAATGGCTTTGGCTTTGTCCAGCATAGGTAATAACTCCTCTCTGACAGCGGCTGTACGGGCGTTTAGGCGGTAAGCACGGCCAACTCACGCCCCTTCTAATTACCGCATAACGATATTGAAAAATCAAGTTATTCTTCCACAACGATAAACTTCATTTTGCCAAATATGGGAGTTCTGATATGGAAGTTTTGATGTGGGATTTCTGGCGAGGAGCAGGTAACGGAACCCAGGTACGTTATTTTACCGAAAAGAGTCGGTTTACAGAAACTAACGGAACGTAGATCCGCTATTTGCTGCTATATGGTGCTGAGTCGCGGATTTAGGAGAGAATAACGTACCCAGGTTCCGTTAGAAAGAGAAGAGGTCGAGAAATCGCCGAATAGCGCACCGTAGTTCCGTTAGGATCTCGGCGAGATCACATGCACCTTATTCAGATACGGTGATTCGGATGA